>NZ_JAMAWB010000022.1:0-112092 GCF_023713585.1 Paenibacillus sp. MER TA 81-3 | reverse complement strand
TAAAGAACGATACAAGATTGAGGCCAAGAACAGTGAACTTAAGCATAGACACGGGTACGACGTTGCGTCCTCCTCGGGTCTGGTTGGCATGGAGATTCAGGGGGCAATGGCGATATTTGCGGTTAATGTAAAGCGAATACTGAAGCTTATGGGTTGAAAATGCTCACCTCTAGTGGGACAGTAAGCAAAAAATACGATTTTCATTCGTGAAATCTGAATGAAAATCGTATTTTTTGATGTGTTCACTTTCGGTTACGTACAAAAGCTGTGTTTTTCAGTGGCCTCGCCATAATGTCGCGGGCTTTTTCTTTTGTCACGAAAGGGTAAACGCATAAAGTTACGACAGCTACTCGAACTCACCATCGACATATCCGATCCAGTCCCGGAACTATCCGCAGTGATATCGGCAGTCCTTAACGCTCATCCCGACAAGCAAGCCGACATCCTCCGCGCGATGGACGAACAAATCGGAATTGCTCTCGCAGCCGCCCGGTAATACTCCGTACAGGTCGTTAGCTCAGCGGATGAAATCGTCGTATCCGACCGTTCGCGATATTGGGCGTAAGGTGGGCTTCGATGTCGCTGGCGGAATGACTTCGAATGGGACCGCGTTGCTAAGACGCAGAACATGCCGAGCATGGCCGGGAAAGTATACCGGACTGCGTTCGTTTATGGCTAGGATTAAACGTATGGGCCGTCGTAACGAATACGACGTGTACGGCGGCACAGTTCCGCGCAGCAGTGAAGGAGAAGATCGGAAATGGTACGTTGATAGACGGCGTTTCCTCGACGGGAGTGGTTCGTCACAGATGCGTTGCGGTGACGTGAAACTTTGCGGGGATGGACGGACGGTCCACTCTGTCGTTGCGATTAGGTGATTGCTGGAAATGTATCCGGAAGCATCGGTGCCAAACGAAGAGAGTTGACGCAGAACAAAGCGAATCTAATGTAAGGTTATTGTAAGATGAAATCAAAAGGTAAAATCAACCATCGGTAGAATGAGATTAGTATCTGTTTATTTAGGTAGATGGAAAATAAAAATGAAGGTGGTTGGTGTTTTGAAAAGAATTACGATGGTTTCACTTGCTGTAGTCATGTTTCTCACTTTATTGTCAAGTTTCAAAGTGGGTACAAGTTTTGCTGCTTCGGGGTACGCTAGTACCTTAGAGTTGATGAAGTTGAGTCATTATGCGTACTTTGAGTTTGGAACTGCCAGAGGTAAGTTGCGAAATGTTGCCGAAAGTAACCCTGGTTTAATCGCATTAAAAAAAGAAATCAACAAATTGAATTATCCGGAAAAAGTAACTTCGTTTGATGCAATGGGGGATTGGTCTATTGTGGCTTCCATTAATCACCCATATGGGATGGATGCAATCGCATTTAAAAATCGCTTTAAAGATGAAGTTGTAATAGCGTTCCGGGGTACGAGTGACATAAGAGACATAAATACAGATATTGACATGACCTTGGACAATAAAGGAAGGAACATACAAGTGTTGCCTGCTAAGGGATTTGTTCAAAAAATAGCTAAAGAGTTTCCTAACGATAATATTACGCTAACTGGCCATTCACTAGGTGGTTGGCTAGCTCAAAACATGGTATATCATATAAGAGAAAAGAGATTAATTCCAAGAGCAAGATTACTTAACGCTGTGACATTTAACGCGCCCGGCTTTTGGAATCCGAATCTTAAAGGTCAGGAAGACTACCAGGCTTTAATAGCAAAAAATGATTGGTCAAAAGTGAGTAAATACAGTATACCTTTAAACTATGTAACATATGGTGATCCAGTTAGTCACATAGCTTTTAACGGACATATTGGTCAGACTATAAAAATAGGCAAACAAGGATACCACAATGTCCACTCAATTTTAGGTTTTTATGGTCAGAAATATACCGGTCTGGGGGATATTAAAATTCCGAAAAACTGAGTATATGTAAATGTCGCCCACTGACGTAACGTAATCATACGTCGGTGGGCGTATATTTCTCGACATCCCCGAATCCACGACTCAGTAAACTCCGGTACCATCCCGCGTGACTTCGCACACCTTTATACCGCGTTTCCGAAACTCCCGTCGAACATCCGAAAGCACCGTCGTTGTACAATCCAATGCGTAATCATCTCCGTATACGGTCCCGGAGTTTTGAATGACTCCTTGATGAGTTCGAGTCGCGTTCGAATACTGACAGAATAATCGGGAGTAAAAGATACGATTTTATCAATTCGAGTTCCACCGTTGTTGCTCCTCATTAACCACCTTTAAATAAGAACATTTGTTCTTGTTATCCCCCGATTCAGACTCTTATCAACCGGGTTTCTTCTTATTTATAATAGCGAACAAGCCCCGTTATAAAAACGGAGCCTACGTGATACCGACGGAGCGTTTGCGGATACATAAAGAAAGAAGTGTTGTGATGAAAATTAATGAAGTAATAAAAGATAGTGTATAATAGAATTATTAGAAGTAATCAATTATAAAAGAGGGGATACAATCATGATGAAAAATCTTTGGAAAAAGCTTTTGAAGAAAGGTTTTACGGTTGAATTGGATCAACTTCCAAAAAATAAACAAGAATTTTTAGATGAAATTGAACGTTATTGTATGAAAGAAAAGGTAACATATGAGTTTGTCAAATATGATAGACCTGCAGTTATTTCTATAGATAATGTTGTTTATAAATGCCAAGTTGAAAATGCAGGAAGACCAGGCTTTGTGCTTCATTTCAAAGAGAGTTAATACCACAATGATTGTTTCTTTTTTCTGTATCGGTTGCACTCCTTCTTGTCGGGCAACCGTTTACATTCCTTGAGCGTAAGACGGGAGAATAACGCAGAGGATACCGTCACGTTGACGAAGAGCGGACTGCATTTATGAAAACTCATCATTCACATACCGTTGAATGAATATATTAGTTTGCGAAAAACTCTTTTTCCAGAATTGAAAAATAATATTGATCAGTCCATTGATTTTGCCAAAAAAGCTCCTCTTTAAAAACAGCTTCCTTTGTCATTCCAATATGTTCCATAAGTGATGAGGAACGAGTATTATTTGAATTGCACATTCCAACCACTTTATGGGCATGTAAATGTTCAAATGCGAATTTCAATAAAAGTGTGGCCGCTTCACTTCCGTAACCCTTACCCCCATATTCCGGAAGTATGGCATACCCTATTTCCCAGCTTTTTCTATATTCGATATAGCTCCAAACTTGCGCTAAACCGATGGGCGTTTTCCTTTTATCCGTTGCAATACTTACAATAAAATCATAACTGCTCGTTTGGTCGCTTTCATTGATTTTATGCAGATATTTTTCTCGAACAACTTGTTCATCCGACGGCACATCTTCTTCAAAACACCATAAGTTCTTATCACATTCTAACCTGCAAATGAAATCTAAATCATTAACAGAAATCCTTGACAGCAATAGTTTCTCTCCAAATATCTCCACAAAATACCCTCCATTATTATTAGAATTACTGGTTAAAACCTTCTGCATCAATTTCTGCGAATGTCTTAATCAAGAAACACATAAACATTGATAGAGATGTGCTATTCACGAACTTCGCGAATAATATTATTTTACTTTGATATACTGATAAGGTAAATACCATTTGTCCTGCACAAAAAGAAATAGACCGCCCTCTGGAAAAGGTTAGCGGTCTATCGTAAATCGTTTCCGTACAGCCGCCGCCTTTGAAGCGTTATCGCGTGAATATGACATGTCTAACTTCCGACTAAATTGCCATCATCTATCCCTAAGAACCAATCCTGGCTGCTCGTTTGGCTTACAAGTATGATTTGGATAACCAGAACCTCTGGCAAGTTCAGCAAAAGATTGATATACTAATAATGCATCTGTTCGCTCCTTTTTTTTGTTGGTGTGGTGCTTACAACAATAAAGGAAAAGCAGATTTTTTCTATTTTCCGCCTTACGTCATCCTGCCAAGTACTGATTTCGGTTTTGAACTAAATAGAAAAGGGGAAATATGAAAATGAAAATTAATTTGGTTTTTACTAATAAAGGAAAAACGGCAATAGAAAAATTCAATAATGAAGAATTAATTGAGATATTCGCTAGATATAGTAAAACATTAGCAAAGCACTATCCGATTGATGTTACTGTTCCCACTGAGCTTAATCAGAATATTGTTGCAGAAGGTGTTATAACCGTGGTGGCTGAAAACGTGAAATGTGACGCAGTTATCTTTTTTAAAGAATTAGCTAGAGATATTAAAGTCCCTTTAAATAAAAGACTGGGTGGAAAATTAGACACCGTATATAAAATAGTAGTGGTTTGATTGTCGGTAGTAGTCTATTTGAAGCCCGACACCAAGCAATGCATGAACTATAGAAAAAGATTCGAGACACGTTGAAGAAGAGAACGTAATTCTAAAAAAGGTAATGCACTACTTCGCAAAGGACCGGCGCTGATCTACGGATTTGTATACTAACACCACTTTCAGCTCCGTGTCGCGAAGATGTGCTCCGTATTTCAAGTTTCTCGAAGTGGATAGTGTTTCCACGATGCAAGGAAAACGCGGCTCTTATTATAGGCAACTTAATCTCCTTCAATGACCATAATTAGTCATTCTCTTCTAAAACCAGCAATTTGTAATCAATTGGTGACAATAGTCATAAATGAATTGCATTGTGTTGTACGAAAGAGCATAAAAGCCACCGTATTCATTCCCATTTTTTCATGGGAGACCACCGTACGGTAATCCGTAATTATCCCGTTTTCCTCTAATCGACGGACACGTTCCGTCACTGCCGGCTGGGTTAACCCTACACACTTACCAATTGAAGTTATAGATTATCGTGCATTCTTCCAGCAAATTCTTCTGATCAATTTGAAGAAGGTCGTGAAGTCAATGTGCCGGTGCTGACGGATGCCTACGTCGCTTATGAATGCAAAGTGACCGACATCCGGACGCATGCGCTCATGATAAGAAATCGGCTCTAACGATTTCTTCCGCTCGTCTTCTGCCCGCCCTAATCATCAGCAACCAAAAGTAATATTCTCCATTAAAAAGTAAACAGGCTTGTCCCCGTTTCGTATAAAGCAGGGCGAACAATCAGAAGTTGCTTCTGCACGACAATAGCCAGATATATTGATGCCGCCCCATTATTTTTTTAGATTGTTCAAGCTGTCTAAAAAATCTCCGATGGAGAGGTCGCTTATTTGCTCAACAAGCTGATCCATTTGTGTCTTTTTGCGGAGAGATCCGATAAGCAGCACTTCCACTGCTTGATCTCGGTCAACGAGGATTGACTGCACTTTAAGTGAATTTGTTAACAAGGCGGCGATGACCGCGATCTGATCGACAGTCAGTTTTGGGGTACTGCTTTTTTTTTTATTGTTTTTATTTTTATCGTTACATTTTTTTTGCCGTCCTTTCGAAAAGGTCACTGACACTCACCTTCTTGTCAAATTATCCATGTTGGATTGACGAATCTATTGCAAACATGTTAAGAGACGGTTTCTTTTGGTTCAGGTATAGGTTCCACAAGACCGGATGAGAAAACAATAACTAATAAAATGACGACAATAAGCAGTACTTTTCGTTGATCCTCATCACGCATCACGGTTCCCCCTTATGAGTCCTGCATTACTGATATAGTAAGCAAAAGTGCTGTAAAAGGTTCCGGTGGTTGACCATTTCCCCAAAAAATCAACTGTTATCTAACGATTTTGTAACCTTACATTTCCTTTTCAACCGACAAAGATATGCTATAATGTTGATGGAAATTGTCGATTGATAGGTGAATAGTTGAATTCATCTCAAAAGGAGGCGGATGGTATGCAACCAAGAAAAAAAAGGGAAAGGCCGGCATTATGGCTAAGTATGCTGCTCTTTTTTAGTATTATGTTCCTTGTTCCCAGTCCGTCCGCTCATGCTGGATTCCTGCAGAAGCTGTCAGAGCTTCCGGCTGATTTTGACAAGATGAAGCAGCAATATGAAGAAACACGGCAGTCACTTGAGGATGCAAAACGTCAGTCCGACGCCATGCAGCAGCAATTGCAGGCCGAGAACGAATCGCTCAGGCAGCAAAATGAGCAATTGCTCCAGCGCATTGATCAATGGGAGCAGAAAGATGTGGAAGCGAAGCTGCAGGAGAAGCTGCAATTTCGCCGGATTATGATTACTGTATTTACAGGGATTGGTCTGGTTCTGCTATATATTATTATGACCCGGGTACTGCGTATCTTTGTCTGGCGCCGAACGATGAAATAAAGGAGAAGCTGATGGAAGTCATTCAAGAAGCCCAAGAATTGCATGCACAGATGACTTCCCTGCATCTGAGCGGGGATGAGGCCGTTTATATTTTGCACCCGCGGCAAATTATCGCCTTCCAAGGCAATTCCGCCAATCGTGAGGATCGGTTCATGGACATTGCCGGGATGTACCGCAAACGCAAATTTATACAATCTAGAATCAGTGGACCGTCTACCGTTATGCTCGGCTTGCCGAACGGTTATTGCTTAAAGACATTGCATATTACGGAGGGCAGCGATCTGCTGTTTGAATGGAAGCATATTCTGTTCTACACCGAAGGCATTCATGTAGAGCGGCGCATCCAAAAGTTGAAAAATGTGCTCATTACAAAAGAAATCGTAAAGATGAAGTTCCATGCTGACGATGGATTGTTAGGCATCTTGTCGAACGGTCCCTTGTATTCGATGCAGCTGCATCCAGAGCAACCCACCTATGTGAATATCGGCTGCCTTGTCGCCTATCCTGAGAATGCGACGTTGAAGCCGTGCGTGTACGGTAATTCCATAGCGAGCCAGAACATGAATGTCCAATGGGAAATAACCGGAACAGGGCATGTCCTGCTGCAAACGAACATAAACGATCGTCAATTGGAGCATGATTTAGAAGGGGACGGCTTGGTTAAAAGAATCATGAGGGAGACGATACCGTTTGGCGGGATATTCATTCGTTAGACCGGATCCGAATACATAGGTACCGCTCGTTCATTAGATCATTACGAAGGCTAATGAAGGGCGGTTATTTGTTTTATTGCGTCAATTATAAAAGGTTGACAACCGCCTGTGAAGTCGGTACATTAATTTTTGCGACAATTTGATATAGGAAGGATTATTCATGAACACATATTTGTTTCCGATTAAGATTGCCCTCATTACATTTCCTTTCGTAGCGCTTTTTTTGACGCTCCCGTTTCTTATCGTGCAATACCGCAAATACGGCTACGTTAATAAAGTGCGTTCTCTCGTGCTGTATTCCATGCTGCTTTATTTTATTTCCGCTTTTTATCTCGTCATTTTGCCGCTGCCTGCGCAGACACATAATTGCGTGGAGCGGTCGAGCGCCGTATTTGAGCAGCTGAGGCCGTTTCAATTCGTTCGCGATATTGTGAAAGAATCCAGAGTTGAATGGTCACATCCGAGCACCTATGTCTATTTGTTGCAGGAGCGGGCATTTTTTCAAGCGGCGTTTAATATGGTGCTGACACTGCCGCTAGGAGTGTACTTGCGCTATTACTTCCGCCGCTCCTTCTTGCAGACGACCGTGATTGCATTGCTGGTATCCTTGTTCTTTGAAGTAACGCAGCGTACCGGGTTGTATGGCATTTACGACTGTCCGTATCGCTTGTTTGACGTGGATGATCTGCTTCTGAATACGTTAGGCGGTATGGCCGGATTTTTGTTGGCGCCACTGATTACGTATTTCCTGCCTCGTTCGCATCAATTGGACGATAAAGTCGATTTGAAGAGCAAGCCGGTTGGATTTATCCGCAGAGGTATCGCCGTATGGCTCGATTCAATAGTCTTGTCCATCGTGATGGGCTGCGTGTACATCGTGTTCACTGCTCTAGTATATAAAGAAAGAATGGCGAAATTCGATTTACTAAGCATGAATCCTATTTATTTGGCAGCGGGCATATTCATCTACTTCATTGTGCTGCCGCTATTTACGGAAGGCAAGACGTTCGGTAAATGGGTGACACGGATTCATCTGCAAGAAGACCGATTGGATTCAGAAGAACAACAACGTGTCGTATCCTTCTCTGGATTGCTCAAACGGTACGGGATTCTCTATTTCGGTGTTGGCGGCATCAACTACGTGTTCTGGTATGTATTGAATTTCAACGAAGTGATGGATTCCCCTCTTGTTATGGTAGCGATTTTCTTGGCGTGGCTCATTTTCAATGGAGTGCTGTTCATTCATCTCTTGCTTCATTTGTTTAAAAAAGATAAGCGTCTTTTCTACGAAAAAATAAGCGGCACTCGAAACGTCATTATGATACCGGAGCGCATGCTGCGCGATATGGATCTGCTGCCGACCACTCCAGAAAAAGAAGAAACGATGAATGAGGAGGCGACGAAACGTTCTCCTGACACATCGTATAACGATACAAATGAAGAGCCGCTTCACGATGCGCAGGAACTGCCGTCAACGAGCGAAATGGAATCTGAACGTACCGAGCGGGAACAGCTCTCAAAAGAGGAGTTCATCGCTCAGGAACTCGCCAGACTGAAGGCGAAGTTGGCGCAATCGGGTTCAACGCCGGCAGGCTCCGAGCAGGATGGATTAACAAGCGGTGGCACACAACGTACTGCCGGGGACCGTCCAGCTGACGAAGACAAAGGCAAGTAAAGCGGGAGCTCTAGCCGCGCAGACAGGGCGGACTCTTACGGACGAAAGGCGCAACCGCCCTATCCATAGAGTAAGGCCCCTTCCCACGAGTCAAGTCGAATGGAAGGGGCCTTTATTATTTCAATGAAGCGGGCTTGGGCCGCTTCTTGCGGAAGCGGGCCGCCACATAGTTGCGCTTGCGGTCACGATAGAAGATCCATCCGCCTATAAAGCCTGCGCCAATGAGGAACAGCACAAGTCCGCCTAAAAGCGACAACCATCCGAATGCCGGGTTGGCGATTGCATCATTCCCTTTGTCGGCGATGTATTGGAAGATGACATTTTTTATAACGAGAAAGCCGTATGTAGCCGCTATGCCTGGCAGGACAAGCAACAATATGGCGATAAAACGAGTGATGACATGCGTCTGCTTCATAATGATATCACCTGTCAGTTCATTGTTAGATTCGTATCACCCCCTATCTTACCGTGATTTGCAGCACATGTCTAATCTTTCCTGCTCCTGCTGGTGTGCGCATCTGGGAAACATGTTTGGCGGGTGAACAAAAAGAGAGTACAATAGAACCATTGGAGTTGTACGTTTTATAGAGGTTGTTCAGAAAGTTCCTTTTTGAACATGCGCTTATAGCGGAAATATCGTCTAAAGGAGTGTTGATCAATGACAAAACAAGTGGACGTCGCCATACTCGGTGGCGGAACGGGTGGATATATTGCAGCAATCGCGGCTTCGCAAGCAGGGAAGAAGGTAGTTGTCATCGAACGGGAGAAGCTGGGCGGAACCTGCCTGCATCGCGGCTGCATACCGAGCAAAGCACTATTGCGGAGCGCAGAATTATATAGACAAGCACAGAATAGCAGCACGTTCGGTATCGAGATCGAAGGGGTGAAGCTGAACTTTGAGCGCGTGCAATCCCGGAAGCAGGAAGTCGTCGAGCAACTGCATCGCGGAGTGCAATTCCTGATGCGCAAGCACCATATCGAAGTCATCCAAGGCAATGGACGAGTTATGGGGCCGTCTATTTTTTCGCCGAAGAGCGGCTCAGTAGCCGTTGAGTGTGATAACGGAGAAGCGGTGACGCTCGTTCCGAAGCAGTTGATTATAGCGACAGGTTCAAGACCGCGTGCATTACCAGGACTTCAAGTAGATGGAACCTATGTGGTGACGACGGATGAGGCGCTGGAATGGACGGCTTTGCCACGTCGCGTCGCCATCGTGGGAGGCGGAGTTATCGGAATGGAATGGGCGTCCATGCTCGTCGATTTCGGCGTGGAGGTGGATGTCATCGAAGCTGCCTCGCATATCGTGCCGCAGGAGGATGAAGACACCTCGCACGAGCTTGAGCGGCAGTTGAAGAAGCGAGGGGCCCGTATACATACGCAAGCGAAAATACAACCTGAAGAAATACATGTGGATGAAGCTGCCGGCGAGGTGCATTTGCTCGTTGAAGTGGGTGGAGAGACATCTAGCATAATTGCAGACAAGCTTCTCGTATGTATAGGCAGACAAGCCAATATTGAAAATATCGGACTGGAAAATTCAGGAATCGAGTCTGCGGATGGATTCATCCGAGTCAATGAATGGATGCAGACGAATGAATCACATATATATGCGATTGGCGATGTGATTGGCGGACTCCAGCTTGCCCATGCAGCCTCCGCAGAAGCGCTCGCCGCAGTTAGCCACTTCAATGGACAGGCAGCTATTTCCCTCGATTACCGTCGTATTCCGCGTTGTATCTACTCGATGCCGGAAGCGGCTTCTATAGGTTGGACGGAGAAGGAAGCGAGAGCAGCCGGAATGGATATTCAAGTGAGCAAAATGCCGTTTCAAGCGATTGGCAAGGCCATCGTGCACGGGGAAACGGACGGATTTGTGAAAGTGATCGCCGACGCGAAGAGCAACGACTTGCTTGGTGTTCATATTGTCGGTCCGCATGCTACCGAATTGATTGGCGAGGCGGCAGTGGCCAAATGGCTGGATGCCACGCCATGGGAAATGGGCCATGTCATTCATCCGCATCCGTCTCTGTCTGAAATTATGGGAGAAGCGATGTTGGCGATGGAAGGGCGATCGTTAAGCATGTGACAAGCTGGACGGATCTGACGTTTTCTTTTTCAAAAGGTTAAGGTTATAATAGTGTTAGGCTCAAGTCTTAGTACCTGGTATTATGTAATGAATTGCTTGACCGGAATGGATGGATTACGTTGATATTAAAGGAGGATGACTCCATGACGCCTGACGTGACTGTTCGTCAGAAGATGAAGCATGAAGAACTCGGATTAACGAATGCGCAAGCCATTGAAATGTACCGCATGATGGTGCTTGCCCGTAAATATGACGAACGCGCGTTGCTGCTGCAGCGTGCCGGGAAAATTAACTTCCATGTCTCCGGCATCGGCCAAGAAGCGGCCCAAGTCGCAGCCGCATTTGCCCTTGACCAGAATAAAGACTATTTCTTGCCATATTACCGCGATTACGGCTTCGTGCTGTCTGTCGGCATGACCGTGCGCGAATTAATGCTTGCCCTGTTCGGGAAAGTGCAGGATCCGAACAGCGGCGGACGCCAAATGCCGGGCCACTTCGGCTGCAAACGGCTGCGTATCGTTACCAGCTCCAGTCCAGTAACGACTCAGGTTCCGCACGCTGTAGGCATAGCGCTTGCCGCCAAGATGCGTAAGGAAGATTCGGTGTCCTTCGTCACCTTGGGAGAAGGCTCTAGCAATCAGGGAGATTTTCATGAAGGCTGCAACTTTGCAGGAGTCCACAAAGTACCGGCTATCATCATGGTTGAGAACAACCAATATGCGATTTCGGTGCCTATCGCCAAGCAGGTGGCCGGTCGAATTAGCGATCGGGCGCTAGGCTACGGATTCCCAGGAGTGCGCGTCGACGGCTGTGATGTGCTGGAAGTATTTCGCGTCATGAAAGAAGCGCGTGAACGGGCGGTGCGCGGTGAAGGACCGACGCTGATCGAAGCGATGATGTACCGATTATCGCCTCACTCCACTTCAGACAACGACTTGGCTTATCGGACGAAGGAAGAAGTCGACGCGAATTGGGAGAAGGACGGAATACCTCGCTATAAAGCGTATTTGATGGAATGCAGCATTTGGTCGGAAGAAGATGAGGCCAAGCTGCTTGCGGAATTGAAAGCCATTATCGACGATGCGACGGCTTATGGGGAACAGGCTTCATTTCCACAGCCGGAAGATGCATTGACACATGTCTACGCAGAGGAGGAACGCGGAACATGGCAGTAATGGAATATATCGACGCCATTCGACTGGCGATGAAAGAAGAGATGGAGCGCGATAGCGAAGTGTTCGTGCTTGGGGAGGATGTCGGCGTGAAGGGCGGCGTCTTCACCACAACGAAAGGGCTGTATGAGCAATTCGGTGAGGAGCGTGCGTTGGATACGCCACTGGCCGAATCGGCAATTGCCGGGGTCGCTATCGGTGCGGCCATGGTTGGGATGAAGCCGATTGCGGAAATGCAATATTCGGACTTCATGTTCCCGGCAACGAACCAGATCATTAGCGAAGCGGCCAAGATTCGCTACCGTTCCAACAACGATTGGACGTGTCCTTTAGTTATCCGAGCCCCTATCGGCGGCGGAGTGGCAGGCGGATTATATCATTCTCAATGTCCAGAATCAGTCTTTTTCGGGACGCCGGGACTCAAGATTGTTGCTCCGGCCACGGCTTACGATGCGAAAGGATTGTTAAAAGCCGCGGTGCGCGATCCCGATCCGGTCATCTTTTTTGAGAATAAGAAGTGCTATCGGATGATTACAGGAGACGTTCCGGACGACGATTATATTGTGCCTATCGGTAAGGCGAATGTACTGCGCGAAGGGACGGATATTACCGTTATTGGCTACAGCCTGCCGCTTCACTATGCCCTTCAGGCTGCAGAGGAGTTGGCGAAAGAAGGCATTAGCGCGCACATCCTCGATCTGCGCACCATCCAGCCGCTCGATCGTGAAGCCATTCTTGAGGCTGCAGCGAAGACAGGCAAGGTTCTCATCATTCATGAAGATAATAAGACAGGCGGAGTGGGCGCCGAAGTGTCTGCTATCATTTCAGAGGAACTGCTGTATGATTTGGATGCTCCAATCAAGCGGCTGTGCGGACCGGATATTCCGGCAATGCCGTTCAGTCCTCCATTGGAGAAGTTCTTTATGTTAAGCAAGGATAAAGTAAAAGAAGCGATGCGTCAGCTGGCGCTATTCTAATGAACGGGAACTATCGATCGAGGACACGGGAGCGTCAGCATCCTGCTGTTCCTCTGTCGGTTCAAGAACGGGAGTGAGAAACAATGTCTTCAGACAATGTAAAAGAAGTAACCATGCCGCAGCTCGCGGAATCACTCGTGCAAGCTACAATCGGGAAATGGTTAAAGCGTCCCGGCGAATCGTTCGATGCGTACGAACCGATCTGTGAAGTGCTCACTGACAAGGTCGTAGCAGAGATTCCAGCAACGGAAGCTGGGGTCATGATCGAAATCTTGGCGCAGGAAGGTGATACGGTCGCTGTCGGCGCCGTAATTTGCCGTGTGCTGCCGGAAGGAGCTCCAGCACTGGCAGCGGCTGCTCCAGCAGCAGTAGAGGCAACACCATCGATTCCAGCGGGGACGACGATTAGCGGGACGGCTCAAGGCCAGGAAATGCGGCAGCGGTATTCACCAGCCGTACAACGTCTGGCGCAGGAGCATGGTGTTGACTTGCTAAGCGTGAACGGAACAGGGCAGGGAGGACGCATTACGCGCAAAGACGTGATGGCTGCGATCGAGTCCCATGCAGTGGCTACGATGAAGCCGCAGACTTCGGCGCATGCCGCTTCTGCGACGACACCAGCAGCAGGCCGTGGGACGGCCACGGCGTCTCCCTTCGCGTCAGTCAGCAGCAGTCAGCTTTCGCAAGGAAGTGATGCGAATAGGGGCTCCATGGAGGCAAATGTGACGGTACGTCATTCAGGGCTTCATCTTGGCGAGACGCCGCGCATTCCATCGATTGAAGTCGAAGGACGGGACAGAGCGGGACATGGGGAATCGTTTATTGACGTGACTCCGATTCGTCAAACTATTGCGAGAAATATGCGTCAAAGCGTATCGGAAATCCCGCACGCGTGGACGATGATCGAAGTTGATGTGACGAACCTGGTGCTGCTGCGGAGCAAAATAAAAGATGAATTCAAACGCAAAGAAGGGATCAACTTAACTTACTTGGCGTTTGTCCTGAAAGCTATAGTTAATGCGATTAAAGATTATCCGATTATGAATTCCCACTGGGCAGTTGACAAAATTATCGTAAAGCGCGATATCAATTTGTCTTTGGCAGTGGGCACAGAGGATTCGGTATTGACGCCTGTCATCAAGCAGGCGGATCAGAAAAACATTGCCGGGTTGGCGCGTGAAATTGAGGAATTGGCCCGCAAGACACGGGAGGGACGCTTGCGGCTCGACGATATGCAAGGCGGCACGTTCACCGTTAATAACACGGGGTCGTTCGGATCGATTCTGTCTTATCCGATTATTAATTACCCGCAAGCAGCTATTTTGACCTTTGAATCCATTGTGAAGAAGCCTGTCGTCATCAACGATATGATTGCCGTCCGCTCTATGGCCAATATGTGTCTGTCCTTGGATCACCGCATCTTGGATGGCGTAATCTGCGGGCGCTTCCTGCAGCGCGTCAAGGAGAACCTGGAAGGCTATTCGCTGGATACGAAGGTATATTAAGCACGGGCACGAATCGACAGAAGAAAGCGTGAGACGATGAACCCTAACAAGGTAATGATAAGCTCAGGAAAAGCTATAAACGTTCACTATTTGGATCGAATCGACTATGGGGCCGCTTGGGATAAGCAAAAAGAATTGGTGCACGCTATCGATGACGGTACGGAGCAAGATTCATTGCTCCTTCTGGAGCATCCTCCGACCTATACCATCGGCTCGCAGCGCCATCCCGAGCATCTGCTGCTCAGTCCGGAACAGCTGCAGCAGCAAGGAATCGCGGTCTATGAAATCGATCGCGGAGGGGATATTACATACCATGGTCCAGGGCAATTGGTAGGATACCCTTTGCTGTTGCTTGAAGGTCCTCAGCTCGATTTGCACGGCTATTTGCGTTCTTTGGAAGAAGCCATCATTCAATTTCTGGGAACGTTCGGCATCGAAGGCAGCCGTAAACCGGAGTATACTGGCGTATGGGTGGGAAATCTGAAGATTGCTGCCATCGGCGTCAAGTTCAACCGCTGCCGCCACCGTCGTGGATTCGTGACGAGTCACGGCTTTGCCCTGAACGTAAAGAGCGGCATACAGCATGAAGGCTTTAGCGGAATTATCCCTTGCGGGATAAGCGAATATGGCGTCACCTCATTGGAGGATTGCACAGGTCAGACCTTCTCCGTGAACCAGGTAGGACAGATGCTGCTGCCGCATGTCACACAAGTGCTGGGCTTTGAGCGCGCGCTCATCAGGACGCAGCTGCAATAAGCCTGTCTGAGCGCATTACGCGAAATATAAGAGAAGCCATGCATGAATGCATGGCTTGTCCCATAAGCTGCTTGCTCTGTATGATGCGGCTCCCAGTCTAACCGAATATGAAAGGTTCAATCAGGGCAAATAAGGTCGACCCGATCATGGCAGCCAGCATGAGGTAAACCACAATTTTAAACCATTTAGTTGATTTCACGGTATAAAGAACTCCTTTCTACGCAATACATGATGCACTTCTCACTATTTTAACTAAGAAATCGTCTGGAGGAAAGCGAAATGGTCCAACAGGAAAGACTTGTGCAACATTTTATGGAATTGGTGAAAATCGACAGCGAAACGAAGCACGAGCGTGTCATCTGCGATACGCTGAAGCAACAATTCGAAGCATTGGGCTTGCGCGTTACGGAAGATGATACGACAGGGACGACCGGTCATGGCGCAGGGAATTTGATTGTCACTTGGCCGGCAACCGAAGGAACGGACGGCGCGAAGCGCTTGTTCTTCACGTCCCACATGGATACGGTGCAACCAGGCAACGGAATCAAGCCGCAGCTTGGCGAGGACGGCTATATTCGCAGCGACGGTACGACCATTCTCGGTTCAGATGATAAAGCCGGTCTTGCCGCTATGTTCGAAGCGATCCGGGTCATTCAAGAGAACAATCAGGCGCACGGACAAATTCAGTTCATCATTACGGTTGGCGAGGAATCTGGCCTCGTCGGCGCGCGTGCGATGGATGCGAAGCATTTGGAAGCGGACTTCGGTTATGCGCTTGACTCCAACGGGGAGATCGGAGCGATTGCGGTAGCGGCGCCGACACAAGCGAAGATTACGATGGAAGTGTACGGCAAATCCGCGCATGCAGGCGTGAATCCGGAAGATGGCATCAGCGCGATTCAAGTGGCCAGCAAAGCGATTTCCCGCATGCCGCTGGGACGGATTGACCACGAAACGACGGCGAACATCGGTCGATTCGCAGGCGGCGGCGCGACGAACATCGTGTGCGACTATGTAAAATTGGATGCGGAAGCACGCAGCATCGTGCAGCATAAGGTGGAAGCGCAAGTGAAGGCAATGAAGGAAGCGCTGGAAAGCGCGGCTGCCGACTGCGGCGCGCGTGCGGAATTCAAGAGCGATATCGTATATCCGGGATTCAACTTTACCGAGAAGGACGAAGTGGTGCAGCTGGCGCAGCGTGCCGTCGAACGCATCGGCTCTACCGCTCGCTTATTTCATTCCGGCGGCGGCAGCGATGCGAACATCTTTAATGGCATGGGCGTGCCGACAGTGAACCTTGCGGTCGGTTACTTGGATATCCATACGACGAAAGAGCGGATTCACGTATCTGATCTGGTGAAGACGAGCGAGCTTGTCTTGGCGCTCATTCAAGAGGCTGCTCAGTACTAATCGGCACAGACAACTTTAACAACGCTGAACGCAAGCACGACAGCTCCATTCTGCCCGGCTCATTCGTGAAGGGGGAGAGATCGTTGTCTTTCATTCATCATACCAGCATGTTCGAATTGCAGTACCGGAATGCGGCGCCTTACGAGGTGCCGCACTTTCATTCCCATTCCAGCTATGAGATTTACATGTTCCATGCCGGGAAAGTGCACTATCTGATCGGCGATCAAATATATATGCTGGAGCCGGGCGATCTGATTCTAATGCATGGCCTCACGCTGCATCGGCCGAATATCGATACGTGTTATCCGTATGTGCGCTCCATCATCCATTTCGATCCGCGCTATGTCGAGGCGGTTCATCCCAATTTGCCTGTCGAATCCGGAGATGATGTGCTGCGCCCGTTTCGGGAATTGAAGTATGCGCGTTTGAAGCTCCCGAGTGCTCATCGGGAAGAAGCAGAGCGGCTGCTGACGCGCATGAAATCCTTCGCAGGACGAAGCGATTTCGTCGGGGAGCGCCGGATGCAGCTGGCATTTTTGGATTTGCTTTATTGTATATACGACTGGTGCAAAGAGCCTATGGCGGCGTTGCCGCCGGCAGGCGAACGCGAGAAGTACGTGCAGGAGACGATTCGCGTCATCGAAGGCTGCTATCAAGAAGATGTGACGTTAGACGATATCGCCGAGCGACAGCATCTGAACAAATATTATTTGAGCAAAGTGTTCAAAGACGTAACCGGTACGACGGTGTTCACGTATTTGTATCACCGCCGTATTAATCAGGCGAAGGTGTGGTTTTTGACGGAACCGCAATGGAGCGTCACGGATGTATCCTTTCGCGCGGGATTCAAGCACTTGCCTCATTTTTCACGCCTATTCAAGCAAATGGTCGGTTGCACTCCCGAACAGTACCGCAAGCAGTTGTTCAGTTCTCCCGAGAAGCAGTAGCTTATAAAAAAGAATTGGCGTGAGCCAGTTCTTTTTTTATGAAAATCATAGCAGTTCCTCGCTTCTGTTCATGCTTTCGAGCACGTTCCACTTTGTCTTGACGTGCTCTTTTGCCCAGCCATCCAACGATTCAGACTACGCGAAAAAAGGTTCGATGTTTTATTGCTCTGGACATGTGGGGGATGATCTTCGACTGCAATCATTATTTCTTCATCAGATCCACAGTAATTGTTACTTTTACCTATGCTCTCGAGCGCCCACATCCATGTCATAATGGCTCTTTTGCCCATTCTACCAATGACTCAGATACGCAAAAAATGACTTGTGAAAAATGACTTGTTAAATGGAATGCGATGTATATTTTTGCAGCGGATTTGAGTTGAAACTCTTTGATTTGTTTGTTATAATTTGTATGCAGAACAAATGTTCTTATTTTGGGAGGCGGGACTATGACGGGGCAGATGTCGTTTGCGAATTTGGAACAGTTGTTGGCACATTTTCATTCTGAGGAGTCATGTGTGAATGAGGTGTATCGGAGAAAGTGGCCTCAGGGCTTCGTCTGCCCTCGTTGCGGCCATCGTGAGGCATATACGATACGATCACGCAGGCTGCCGCTTTATGAATGCCGCTCTTGCCGTCATCAATGCTCTCTCATTGCCGGTACTGTCATGGAAGGAAGCCGGACTGTTCTCAGAAAGTGGTTAGCCGCCATCTGGCTTATTTCGAGAACAGATAAGGGCATTAATGCGGTGCAGCTCAGTTCACTCATTCAAGTTACATATAAGACCGCATGGGCAATGTTGCATAAGCTTAGGGCTGTTATGAGTGCAGCCGATGCCGAGCGCCCGCTTGATCAGAACGTTCGTGCGGCCTTGACCTGTTATGGACCGCCATTCACCCCGTTATTTGAGTTGCATCCCAAGGAGCATCCGTTTTTGATAGCTGCCTCCATGAACAATCCTGACAACATCCCCATCTATGTAAAAATGAAACTCGTAATACGTGAACATTTGTCCTATAAGAGCTTGGTGAGTGCGGGGAGAGGAGCATTTGTCTCACAGCACGTATCTTGTCATGCAAGCAACATAGATATCATGAATCACCCGTTCCGTTTTCGCAGACCTAATGCGCTACGTTATATCTCCGACCAGGCCAAGGCATGGATAAATAACACGTTTCACGGCTTAGGCGGGACCTATTTGCAAGCATATTTGGACGAATACTGCTACCGATACAATCTTGAATCTCAAAACGTATCGATCTGGGAGCGGTTAGCAGATCACTGTCTGTCTATCTCTACAGCATTATCATGGCGATGCCGCGGAAGAAGTGGAAGAATGGCTTTTGCTGCATGATGCTTTTTCCCTGTAGTTGACATGACACTGCTATGCTTAAAGACAATCTATTTCGATATGAATATAGTCATTTATTTATGGTTCCAATAAATAAGCACGTTTTGTAAATAGTGTTGTATGGCGATACATAAAATTCAAGATTATCTTATCGCAGGCACCCGTGAGAATATGCTCATTTCAGATAAAGAGTGGTTAAACTCAAAAAACGGGTGATATTTCGATAGTTTATTTTCTGAATAGTTGGGATAGTGGACAAAAGGACCTTTTGGCAAGCCCTTCACGGGAGAGGGGACGCCATGATTTTCAGAAGAGTCGTGGGACAGGGAAAAAGCCAATCAGAGTTAAATAGACGTTTAAAAGGACGCAACTGGATGTAAGCGTTCGCACATTATTGGTGGTAAGCTACTATCGAGTCCTAGCAATATTGCAAGCCAAGAGAACAATGACAGCCGTTCAAGGAGGCAGAAGCATGCAAAAGGTTCGAGTTGGAATTATCGGTTTAGGCAATATGGGCGCCGCGCACGCAGCGTATTTGGCAGCCGGACAGGTGGAAGGGGCAACTCTTGCAGCGGTATGCGACGCGATACCGTCGAAGCAGGCGTGGGCAATGGAAAGCCTAGGGGATCAAGTTGCGTTCTACGAGCAAGAGGGCGAACTGTTCTCATCGGGTCTCGTGGACGCGGTCCTTATCTGCACGCCACATTATCATCATCCGGCATCGGCGATCCATGCGCTTCAGCACGGCCTGCATGTGCTCATCGAGAAGCCGGCTGGTGTCTATACGAAGCAAGTGCGCGAAATGAATGAAGCAGCCAAAGCAAGCGGGAAAGTATTCAGCATTATGTACAATCAGCGGACCAATCCGCTATATCAGAAGCTTCGCGAATTGGTTCAGAGCGGCGAGCTTGGCGAAATACGCCGCACGAACTGGATTATAACGAATTGGTATCGCTCGCAAAGCTACTATGACTCGGGCGGATGGCGCGCGACGTGGGCTGGAGAAGGCGGCGGTGTCCTCATTAATCAGGATCCGCATCAACTGGATCTATGGCAATGGACGATTGGCATGATGCCGGTTCGCATGCGTGCGTTCTGCCGTTTCGGCCGGTATCGCGACATCGAGGTGGAGGATGACGTCACGGCATATGTGGAATACGAGAACGGCGCCAGTGGCGTGTTCGTCACGACGACTGGTGAAGCGCCGGGGACTAACCGATTTGAAATAACAGGCGACCGCGGCAAGATCGTAATTGAGGATGATCGCATGACCTTTTGGAGACTCCGCACGCCGGAGCCTGAATTCAACAAGGATTTCAAAGGCGTCTTTGGCCAGCCGGAATGCTGGAAATGCGACATCCCGATCCACGGCCAAGGCGGTGCCCATCGCGGCATAACGCAGGATTGGATCCATGCGATCCAGAAAGGCACGCCGCTGTTGGCGCCCGGGGAGGAGGGCATCCATGGCTTGATGCTATCGAATGCGATGCTGCTATCCACGTGGACGGATAATTGGGTACCGCTGCCTATTGACGAGGAGTTGTTCTACAGCGAGCTGCAGCAGCGAATCGAGCAATCGAGATATCAGGCTGATTCATCTAACTCCTCCGGCGATGCAACAGTTGCCGATATGAGCAAGACATTTGGGTCATAATGGATTGACATTTACGCTATGATGAATTTGCTCCTCGAAAGGACGGTGCCGCTTTGCTCGCCCAAGAAGAAGCCTTGAGAAGGCTGACGCACGAAGTCGTGCAGCAATGTCCGGTTACGGATATGCATACTCATCTATATTCGGCTGATTTTGATTCTTTATTGTTATGGGGAATTGACGAGCTTTTAACTTATCACTATTTGATTGCTGAAATGTTCCGGCATTCCGATGTGGACACGGATACGTTCTGGTCATGGTCGAAGCAGGAGCAAGCCAATCATGTGTTCCAGACGCTATTTGTAGAGCGAACGCCAATTAGTGAGGCTACGCAGGCGGTTGTGGGCGTCTGTCAACGTCTGGGCATGCCGATCCTGTCCAAGGACATTGACGAGCTGCGGGAAGCATGGGGCAGCCGGAAGCTGACAGAGCATATCGATGATGTGCTTCGCATTGCCAATGTGCGTTATATCGTCATGACGAACGATCCGTTCGATTCACTGGAGCATCCGGTATGGATGAATGAAGGCGTATCCGATCAACGCTTCGGCGCAGCGCTTCGGATAGACTCGCTGCTGCTTAATTGGACATTCGCCAGCAACCGAATGAAAGCTCAAGGCTATACGGTGACGGAGCAGTGGACGGAAGCGAACAGAGATAGTCAGCTTGAAGAGACCAGACGCTTCCTCCGGGATTGGGCACGGCGCATGGATGCGCTGTACATTGCCGCTTCTTTGCCGGGAACATTCGATTATCCGGCGGACGATTGCGGCACAGCGGTGTTGGAAGAAGCGATTCTTCCTGTATGCAAGGAGTTGAACCTTCCGCTTGCGCTTATGATCGGGGTGAAGCGACAGGTTAATCCGGCGCTCCTGCTGGCGGGCGACCGTAGCGAACGCGCGGATATCAATGCGCTGGAACGGTTGTTGGCCCGACATCCGGCCAACCGGTTCATGGTCACGTTGCTGGCGCGCGAGAATCAGCATGAGCTGGCGGTGCTTGCGCGCAAATTCCGCAATGTGCTGCCGTTCGGCTGCTGGTGGTTCCTCCATATCGAGTCCATGATTGATGAGATGACCCGGTTCCGGATCGAGCTGCTCGGAACGTCATTCGTTCCTCAGCATTCCGATTGCCGGGTGCTGGAGCAGCTCATTACGAAATGGTGCTATTCCAGAACGATTATCGCCGATGCGCTGGCGCATAAGTATATCCGGCTGCAGCGGGAAGGCTGGCAGGTGGAACGGCACCATATCGAACGTGACGTGGATGAATTATTCAACGGCCAGTTCTGGAAGTTTGTCGGCAGGGAACGAAAAGATTGACCTTAGGAGGGGTGGCATGTCATCACTTTTTGACTTGCGCGGCAAGACGGCGGTGCTCTTGGGCGGCAACAGCACGCTAGGGCGTGCCATGGCGGAGGGGCTTATTGCCCACGGCGCCAGAACAGCTATCGTCGGCCGCAATGCCGATACCGTTGCGCAAGCTGTGGAGCAGCTCACGGAGCTGGGCGGGGATGCGCAGCCGTTTCTGGGCGACGTTACCCTCGAGGCGGATCTAATGCGAGTTCATCGCGAGATTATGGAGCACTACGGGCGCGTCGATATCTTACTCTATTGCCCAGGCGTGAATAGCGCAACGCCTTTCTTTGACATTGAGATGGAAGAATGGGAACACATCATGAATGTGAATGTGAAAGGAGCGGTTCGCAGCTGCCAGCTGTTCGGGCAATCGATGACGGACAGCGGCTTGGGCGGTTCCATCATTCTGATTTCTTCGGTATCGTCTGATCCGCCATTATCCAAAGTATTTTCGTATTCGATGTCCAAAGCGGCGATTAACAATATGACGCAATATCTCGCACGCGAGTTCGCGCCGCATGGTGTCCGCGTTAACGCGATTATACCCGGTTTTTTTCCGGCGGAGCAGAACCGCGCCATCCTGGCGCCGGAGCGTGTTCAGTCCATTATGAAGCATACGCCGATGGGACGCTTCGGGGATCCAGATGAGCTGCAAGGGGCCGTCGTCTGGCTGGCATCGGAGCGCGCTTCGAGCTTCGTCACCGGTTCGCTTGTGCGGGTAGACGGTGGCTTCGGGGCCATGACCATTTAGGTCCATGACGAAATAGTTCACTGAATATAGGAGGCTAACATAATGAAATGGTCATTATTTACGGTTGCGGTACCTGACATTTCTGTATTTGAACTACTTCCAATTGCAAAAGAAGCGGGTCTGAACGGCATCGAATGGCGCTGCTGCACGATCGCGCCTGAAAACAAAGGCAAGCCGTTTTCATTTTGGGGAAATCACCAATGCACCATCGAACCGGATGCTGATATCTCGCTGCTGCAATCGCTGCGCAAAGAAATGGATGATCATGAGCTGGCCAGTGCAGCCGTCATGCCTTATTTGAAGGTGGGGGATATGGATGCGGCGGAGCAGGTGCTGCGCATTGCGCATGCGCTCGGCGCCCCGATGATGCGACTTGGCGTTCACGGCTACAATCGTTCGAAGTCCTATAACGAGCTCTATGACGAGCAAGTAAAATATATGGAGCAGTTGATTCCGCTGCTGCGGAAATATGAAATGAAAGGCTTGGTCGAGACCCATCATGGAACGATAGCGGCCAGTGCCAGCGCAGCGCATCGGTTAGTATCGCATTTTGATCCGCAAGATGTCGGCGTGCTGTTCGACCCGGGCAATATGGTCTTTGAAGGCTATGAGAACCATCGTATGGGACTTGAAATATTGGGGCCTTATTTGGCTCATGTGCATGTTAAAAATGCCGATGTCGCTCCGGAACGGGACGATTCTGCACCGAAGCTGGTCTGGTCGCCGCCTGAGGAAGGCTTCGTTCGTTGGCCGCAAGTGATGGCTGATTTGCAAGCGGTGGGATATGACGGATTTTGCGGTGTGGAGGACTTCAGCGGGACGCGAAGCTCCGTGCAGATGATTCACCATTTCGTGAGCTGGATGAATGAATTGTCGAAGCAGACGACCTCACCGGCGACATAGCAAATAGATGGAGGCCAACCAAAATGAACCGACAAGACGGAATGCGTTATGCCCCGCAAGGCAAACCGAATCCGGTGTGTGATGCTGGACAGTTCGTGTTTGCAGCCATGGCGCTGGAACACGGACATATATACGGGATGTGCAACGGATTAATCGAGGCGGGCGGAACATTAAAGTGGGTGTATGATCCGGACCCGGCCAAGGTGGAAGCTTTCGTCAACGCCTATCCTTCCGTCCGGCGGGCCCGCTCCGAAGCCGAAATATTGGTGGATAGCGAGGTGCAACTCGTCGCGGCGGCAGCGATTCCATCCGAGCGCTGTGCTCTGGGGCTGCGGGTGATGGATCACGGCAAGGATTATTTTACAGATAAGACTCCGTTCACCACGTTGGAGCAATTGGCTTCGGCGCGGCAGAAGGCAGAACTAACGGAGAAAAAGTATATGGTGTACTACAGCGAACGACTGCATGTAGAAAGTGCCGTATATGCTGGACAACTGATTGCACAAGGAGCGATCGGCCGAGTCATTCAAGTAATGGGAACCGGACCGCATCGTTTGAATGCGCCGTCGCGCCCGGGATGGTTTTTTGACAAAGAGAAATATGGCGGCATTCTATGTGACATCGGCAGTCACCAGGTTGAACAATTTTTATATTTTGCCGGCTGCCAGGATGCGCGTGTGCTTCACAGCAAAGTTGCGAACTATGCCAATAAGAGCTACCCGGAGCTGGAAGACTTCGGAGATGCGACGCTCGTGGGGGACAACGGGGCGACCAACTATTTCCGCGTGGATTGGTTTACGCCTGACGGGCTAGGTACGTGGGGGGACGGTCGAACGATTATTCTAGGGACGGAAGGCTATATCGAGCTGCGTAAATATATCGATATTGCCCGCTCCAATACGACCGACCATGTCTACATGGCGAACCATGAAGGCGAATATTATATACAGACCGCAGGGAAAGTCGGCTTTCCGTTCTTCGGACAGCTCATTCTGGACTGTCTGGAACGAACGGAACGCGCGATGACGCAGCAGCATGCATTCAAGGCCGCCGAATGTGCGTTGCTCGCTCAAGCCCAAGCGGTGCGTGTCGAATAATGACTTCATTTTCCGGGAGGTGGGGCACTTATGGAATTAACGTTTCGCTGGTATGGGAAAGAGGACCCTGTCAAGCTGGAATATATCCGGCAAATTCCTGGCATGAAGGGAATCGTATCTGCTATTTACGATGTTCCTGTCGGAGAAGCGTGGAGCCTCGAATGCATCACAGAACTGAAGCATACCATAGAAGGACACGGATTGAAGCTGAGCGTAATCGAGAGCGTGCCGGTGCATGAACATATTAAGCTGGGGCTGCCGACGCGGGAACGCTATATTGACAATTACAAGGAAACGTTACGGAATCTCGCGCAGGCTGGAGTCGATATCGTATGCTACAATGTGATGCCGGTCTTCGATTGGACGCGTTCCAGACTCGATTTTCCGCTGGCTGACAGATCGACAACGCTCATTTATGAAGATGAGGTCGTGACGCAAATGGATCCGGTAACCGGTAAGCTGCGTCTGCCGGGGTGGGATACCAGCTACAAGGATGGCGAGCTGGAACAGCTATTTGCACAGTACCATGAGTTGGATGAAGAGGATTACTGGGTGAACATCGCGTACTTCGTTGGCGAGATTATGCCCCTCGCCGATGAGCTTGGCATAAGGATGGCCGTGCACCCGGACGATCCGCCATGGCCGATATTCGGATTGCCGCGCATTCTCGGGAAAGAAGCGCAGTTCGAACGTTATCTGGCATTGCACGATGGCCCTTCACACGGAATTTGCCTCTGTACGGGTTCACTGGGTTCCGATCCAGATAACGATCTGCCGGGCATGATTCGCAGAATAGGGAGTGAGGGACGCATTCACTTCGTGCATGCGCGCAATGTGAAAGTAACAGGACATCATTCCTTCATGGAGACGGCACATCTGTCAGAAGAAGGCTCGGTAGATATGGCCGAGATCATGTGTGCACTCTCCGATATCCGTTATGAGGGACCGTTGCGCTCCGACCACGGCCGGATGATCTGGGGGGAGACCGGGCGTCCGGGCTACGGACTGTATGATCGCGCCCTTGGCGCCGTCTATTTGAACGGATTGTGGGAAGCGGTCACGAAATGCCGCAACCAGGAAGATGCTGTTGCTTCACGATAGATAGAGAGCTTGAGCTTGGGTAGAGAGAAACCAGATCATGGATGCTCTCTGCCCAAGTTTTTTTATGTTATACGCCGGCCGATTCTAATTGGCCATTTTGAGACTCGCCGGGATGCAGCTCGAGTTGGAAGCAGAACAAGACACTGAGAGCAATGAGCAAGGCAGAGCACGCAAAGACTGCAAAGAGTGACGTATATTGCATCAGAAACCCGCTAACCGAGGAACCGATCAGGATGCCGGCTGTAAATATTGGTGTGATGATGCCGTTGACGCGTCCGATATACTCGTCAGTCACAAGGGTAATGAAAAAGGTGCTGATGACGACTTGGAAGAACGCCATAATAAATCCGACAAGGAACCGCAGAGAACCGGTAAGCCAAGCGAAAGTAGACCATACTTCAAAGAGCGTGGCAGCGGATAAGATCAGAATGACGAAGCACATAATGGCACGCCCATGGCGGCGAACAGCATTGCCCATCAGAGCGGCGATCCCAACGCCGGCGAACAGGCCGACGCCTGCAACGGTTGAAAACCACTGCAGCTGCTCTTTTTCCAATCCCAGCCTCTGTGTGATTAGAAACACTTCCATGGGCTGTATCAAGCCCACACCCAGACTAATCAAGCCGTACATGAGCGCAATGTTGCGAAGATTGGCGTGTTGTATGACATAGCGCAGACCATCTTTCATTTCTCCGATGATGCGAGATGGTTCATCCTTAGGCTTTCTCGGACTGTGCGGCAGTGAGAATTGTATCGCAGCAGCGAGCAGAAAAATGAACATGAGCACAGTAAGAGACGTTTCCACATGAAAGGTCTGATACACAAAGGTGCCTATAATCGGCCCGACGATAAGGAACAACGAGCTCAGGCTTTGTCCGATGCCGATGGCGGCAGGAACTTGCGCTTCCGGAACGTGGCGCTTGAACAGCACCGTCGACGAAGGGCGCGAGAACTGGCTGACCATGGCGGAGACAACCGTCGCTACGAAGACGGACTGCCATATACCGGACTGCATGCAAATAAGGATCAGGCCGATGGATAAGGCGCTTAATATATCTCCTGTGATGACCGTTCGCTTCGGGTTCCATCGATCGGCCAATGTTCCGCCGATGAACGAAAACAGAAAGATAGGCAAATACTCGAACACGGTTATTAATGAGACGGCGACGGGATTGTGGTTCGTCATCTCCATGACATAGAACAGAATGGCTATATTTCGAATCCAAATTCCCAGTTCCTGTAGTACATCCGCAGTCGTAACGACGAGAAATACGCGGTTACGCCATAGGGGAAGCGCGGGGGAAGCGCTCATATGATATCTCCTCCCATAATATTAAATAATTAATCCGACCAGTCGGTATAAATATATTGAAAAAGGAAGGAACGGGTTACCGTTCCATTTCGTCACCAGAATCGTAAATTTACCACCGATCCGATGCAGAATGATTACTAGTCTATGCGTGTACCGCAGAAAGGTTATTGCACACTTATCCCTTGCAGAAAGATACGAATCGCTTTGTCATACAGTTCGCAAATCTCCTCTTCAGGTCGCCCCTCCATAAAGGTAATTCCCAAACCGCCAAGCATACTATAAAGAATCAACGTAAGGTCTTCCGTATTCGCGCGCGCAAATTCTCTCTTCGCCATTCCTTCCTCCAACAATTCAGAAATGATTGGAAATGGCCTGCGGGATATTTCAAGCATCACATCAATGATGTTCGTGTCGGATCCGCGCGAGAGCATGAATTCTTCGCTCGCTTTCATAAGCGGACTGTTGAAATCCTTCGCATAATGCTCAGCGAGCAGAATTAGCTTGTCGGTTGCGCTCATGGCAGGCTCGACGGTCTCATACCATTTCTCATTCCATTGTTCCATATCCATTTCATGCAAGTAGATGAACAATGCCTCTTTATTTTTGAAGTGGTAGTAGATGCTTCCTTTGCTCACACCAGATTGTTGGCATATCTGATCCATCGAGGTGGCTTGGTACCCTTGCTGGATAAAGAGTTGTTTTGCGGCCGCGCCAATCGACTTCTTCGTCTGTTCAGCTTCTTCCGCCGTACGCCGCGCCATAGGACAATGACTCCTTCTCAATATGTAATGTGTGGATTAGATTATTAGACTAACTGGTCGGATTAATCTTTTGATGCGATTATATCGTTGAAGGAAGAGAGATGTCAACAGGAGGAGAGGGGAGGGCTACTATTTTTTCTTGTGTACGCGTGTCGCTTGCTTCTGCAATGTATGAGAAAGGAGGGAAGACTGGCCGTCACGTATTATCAACCGCCGCAGCTCCGCAGTAATTTCATAGCCTTTTCCTACAAACAACAAATCATGCTTGGAAACATATTGTTTCATTATTATCGTTCCTCATTTCATATCGGACAAGCCGTTTTGGTATAATGGGTATGTAATGAAGAACGGATTTATGTATACAAAGGAGTGGCTGACTAATGATTGGCTCGAAGAATGACAGCAAGCAGCCGAATGGCGCGAAGTTCGAAGAAGTTACATTAGAAACGAAACCGATATTTGACGGGAAAGTGATTTCGCTGCAGGTAGATACCGTTAGTCTGCCTGATGGGACGACAGCTACCCGTGAAATCGTGCGTCACCCGGGAGCCGTTGCCGTACTGGCGTTGAAGGACAACCGCATGTTGGTTGTGGAACAATACCGCAAGCCTCTGGGCCGAACGCAGATAGAGATCCCTGCAGGCAAGCTTGATCCAGGAGAACAGCCTGAAGCGGCAGCACGCCGTGAACTTGAGGAAGAGACAGGCTTCCGGGCACAGTCGCTTATTCCGCTCGGAGCATTCTATACGTCTCCAGGCTTCGCGGATGAGATTATTCATCTCTATGCGGCTGAAGAGCTGGTGTCCGGCGAAGCACATACGGATGAAGACGAATTTCTTGAAGTGGGCGCCATGACGTTAGAGGAAGCGTATGCGGCGATGCGTGAAGGAAGCATTAGCGACGCGAAGACGATCAACGCTATCTATGCTTGGCATCTGCGCGAGCTTACAGGGAAATGGCCGAAGTGAAGCCGATGAAGGATACAGCGTTGCATGAATCGAATGAACGACATGAACCCTCTCCACTTGTGACCATGTATGGGGATTTCCATATTCATATTGGCAGCACCTCGCGCAATCAGCCGGTTAAAATAAGTGCCAGCCGCAGCTTGACCTTCGAAGCGATCGCCAAGGAGGCAGCGGAACGGAAAGGACTTCAGCTCATCGGGATTATTGACGCTCATGCGCCTGGAGTTCAAGACGATATTGCCAGTCTGCTTGATCGAGGCGAGATGGAGGAACTGGCGGATGGAGGGATTGCATACAAAGGAACGACGCTGCTTCTCGGTACGGAATTGGAGATTCGGGAGGAAGGATACGGAATGGCTCATGTCCTGTGCTTCATGCCGAGTTTCAGCGCCATGCGGCACTTTTCCGAGTGGCTGTCGTCCTACGTGACGAACATGAATCTGTCCTCACAGCGGGTATATGTATCCGGGCGTACCTTGCAGGAACAGACAGCCGCTCATGGCGGTATCTTTATTCCAGCGCATGTATTCACACCTTATAAGAGTGTTTACGGCAATTGCACCGACCGGATGTCGGATGTGCTGGATATGGAATTGATCGATGCGGTCGAATTGGGCCTAAGTGCGGATACGGACATGGCGGGATGCATTTCGGAACTGGACCGCTACACGCTGCTGACGAACTCGGATGCGCATTCCTTAAGCAAAATTGCGCGGGAATATAATGCGCTGACCTTGGCTGAGCCGACCTTTAAGGAATGGGCGCTGGCGCTGCGTCGTCAGAATGGACGCGGCATTCAAGCCAACTATGGCCTGAACCCCCGGCTTGGCAAGTATCATCGCACCTCATGCGTCAAATGCGGTCAGGTGATTGCCGATAAAGCGATGGAAGCGAAGCTGGCATGCGCCTCATGCGGAAGCACCCGATTCGTGCAGGGCGTGTGGGATAGGATTCAGCATATTGGAGATCGCGAACAGTCTCTTGTACCTGCACATCGGCCGCCCTACATTATGCAGGTGCCATTGGAATTCATTCCAGGGGTAGGGCCGAAGACGATGGCGAAGCTGCTGGAGCGGTTCGGCACGGAGATGGCCATTCTCCATCAAGCGACGGCAGCAGAATTGGAGGAGACGGTAGGCGGGAAGACCGCTGATCTGATCGTAAAGGCTCGGAGCGGGCAGCTGGCGCTGCAGAGCGGAGGCGGCGGCACGTACGGCAAAGTGATCGATGCATAAGCGGCAGCCATTATCATAAATGGACGGGCTTCCGCATAGAGTGGATCGACTGGAAGATTCGCAAGCTGCTTGTGAAAGGAGTCATCCCCTATGAAGCCATTAGCTCATTCATTGCGCGCACAGCTCCACCTTTATATTTTCGTATCGGTCCTGTTTCTTGTCGGTGTCGTATTCGGTGCCCTGCTGGTCAATGCGTTAACCTTGGAGCAGCAGCAGGATATCGGAAGCCATCTCGGGCATTTTTTCACGACAATCGAACAGAACGGAACTTCAGCAAATGGCGGGGAAGTTTTTCTTGATTCGGCATTGTTCTATTTGAAATGGATCGCCGTAATAGCGCTGCTCGGCATTTCCATTGTAGGATTTCCGCTCGTATTGGTGCTCGTGTTCGCCAAAGGTGTGTTCGTCGGGTTCACGGTCGGAACGCTGGTCGGACAATATGCTTGGAAAGGCGTCTTGTTCGCCTTCGTGTCGGTAGCCCCGCACAACATGATTGCCATTCCGTTAATTATGATTGCAAGCGTCGCGTCGATGGCACTTGCCATGCACGTATTGAAGCACAGGCTATTCATGCCCAAGCTGCAGTCGCTGCGGGAACCGATCGGCCGTTTCTTTGCGTTGCAAGCGTCCGCAGCGCTTGGTATGGGGGCTGTTGCCGCCGTCGTGACCTGGGTATCACCTGGATTAATGAAATGGGCCGCGCCTTTTCTAACCGGGTAAGCTAATGCACAGTGAAGAAGAAAACTTGCCTTCGTGCAAATGATTTGACACTGCTTGCATTCTCCCCCTATAATAATAGAAGTGAAATCGAAATGTGGCTTGGCGGGCAAGGGGGGAGACCATGGAAGCGCGGATTGAGAAGATTAAACAACAACTGCAATCCCAAGGGTACAAGCTGACACCGCAGCGCGAGGCAACCGTTCGCGTCCTGCTTGAGAATGAAGAGGATCATCTTAGTGCGGAAGATGTCTTCATGCTCGTGAAAGAAAAAGCGCCAGAAATCGGTCTTGCCACCGTTTACCGTACATTGGAATTGTTGAATGAGTTGCACGTTGTGGAAAAAATGAATTTTGGCGATGGCGTAGCTAGATATGATTTGCGTGGAGACAACAACAAGCATCACCATCACCATCTCATTTGTGTCCAATGTGGGTCCATGCAGGAAATTCAGGAAGACTGGCTCGGGCCATTGGAAGAACGCCTGGAGCAAGAATTTCATTTTACGGTGATCGATCACCGTTTGGATTTTCAAGGAATATGCAAGCATTGTCGCGAAAAAGAACGTGAACGTGAACGAGAACAGCAAGCCCAAAAGGACGATAACGCGGACGTATAATGCTTGTATAATGCGTATAACGAAGCAATTTAACCGTATGAAATGAAGAGAAGCCTCAGCGCTAACTGCGCCGAGGCTTAACTACGTTGTACAGCTTCGAGGACTGGGCTGTGCCCCTTCCTGCCTTCTTTGTTCGCTGGCGTGATGCCGCTGCTGCTTGGGCTTCCGATTTGTTCGGCCTGCACGCAGGGGAGCGGCTAGTTGCCGTGCGGCGCGCCAACGCTTTTTTAATTGGACCACTCACGGCAGAAATGCCTGTTAACGGGAAAGACGATTTCAACGAATCCATGGCGCATGCCGTCGCTTTATCTGCACGAACAAGGCCAGCGCCTTGCGAACGGTCGGAGTAACCTTTCAGTTCACTCGCCGTATCGATCAGTACGGACTTCACGTCTTGCGGCGTTAGCTCGGGATTGCTGGCCAGCATGAGGGCGACGGTCCCGGATACATGCGGTGCGGCCATGGAAGTGCCTGAATCCTTCGAAAAACTATTCTTATTGTTCGTCGATACGATATCTTCTCCTGGTGCGGCCACATCAATCCCTTTGCCGCGGCTGCTGAAAACAGCAATTTGATTGTTTTTGTCGGTTGCCGTTACCGCGATCGTCTCCGGATAACTGGCGGGAACATCAATCATATCCGCATCACTGCCTTCATTCCCGGCTGACGCGACAAGCACGATGCCTTTTCGGTACGCCCTTCTTACGGTAGAACGCAGCAGATCGCTCGGACCGTTTAATCCAAGACTCAAATTAATGACATCCATTTTGTTTTTTATACACCATTCTATGCCTTCGACGATGTCCGATACATATCCATCGCCGTTCTCATCAAGCGCTTTCACAGCGTACAGATCTACTTCTGGAGCCGCTCCGTACAGCATATTTCCTGTGCCGGTTGCAGCTACCGTTCCTGCTACGTGGGTTCCGTGCCCGTTATCATCCTGATGGGGCATCCCTCTTCGAATCGTATTGATTCCCCCGGCAATATTCAAATCCGGATGAGTTGAAATCCCTGTATCGACGATTGCAACTTTGATGCCTTTTCCTTTCGTCTTCGGCCACACGCGGGGAGCGTGAATTCGCTTGATGCCCCAAGGAATTTGGGAAGTTATGGCGTAGGGAGTTGAATGGTTGCGTTTCTTTAGACGCAACCTAGAGGAAGTTGACGAGCTCCGCTTTGTGCCCTTCGCGGGTTTAATGGCATGAGCGCGGACTCGGGCATCAGTTTCGATTCGCCGAATGCTTGGATGATTCATAATCTGCTGCAGATCTTTGTGCCGATCTAAATGACAGCAGAGCATCCGGGCGGATTTTACCTGCTTTAAGGGGACGATTCCTTGCTTTTTTAGCTGCTGAATACAGGCAGCATAGCTTTTGCGGTCTTTCAAAATAATCATTTTGCGATCGGTCTTACGAGTAGGCTGACCGTGTACGGCCGCCTGTAACATGCGGGTTAATGTGCGCATGCATTCATGCCCTCCACTTCAAAAAGAATAGATAACCTGCTGTGACAGCGCGTCTGACACCGCCTGTAAATCTAATTTATCGTATGTGGACGTTCGTGGAACGGTGAATGCAAACCTGAATCGTTCGCCCATTGTTTCAGAAATGGCAGAGGTTATAATGGAAGTAACATGTTGAAAGCGACCATCGAACCTTGCATAGACGCACGCAACGCTGCCCTATGTACGCAAGCTCGCTGCTCATCGTCTGGAAGAAGCCGTCCGCAGATCGCCGGAGCTGAAAGGCGGGCTGAATACGTATCAGGGCGGCATTGTTCATCAAGCGGTTGCGGAAGCGTTAGGCATGGAGGCTTGTCCTTTCAAATAATGCATCCGGCATATCCAGCCAATTCACCTCATACGTTAATTTTAGCGGGACAAACATGAGGTGAGGAGGTGCTTCCGATGATTGTGCCTTTGCGCAAGCTGTTGGAACGCTTGAGGTTCATCGCGTTGTTTCTGCTTATGACCTATGCGATGGCTCATTTATTCGGCACAGTAACCGAATGGATATCGCCAGTGGATAAGTATCGTGAGCCGCATGGGAAAGCGGTCAAAGTATTCCGTGCCGATGAAAATGCGGATTTGGAGCCTGCATCGTTTACGGATCGGTTGCGGTTATTTTACTGGCTCGGCGAATAGGGAAATAACGTGCGAAGTCCATGGAATGATAGCAAAACAGCAGGAATTTGATGATATCGTGTGGAATATAGGAGAGAGTGTTTTGGAAGTAAGGAGTTTAACGATGAGAAGTGCAATCATACAGCAATTGGAAAGCTACGAGCAGTATTTGAAGCAGGAGCGAAGCCTCTCTCCGCACACGCTGGAAGCGTACATAAGAGATATCTCGACCTTTTTGAAGGCCATTGCGCAGGAAGAGATTCAATCCGTAGCAGACGTGCGTTCTTATCATGTCAATCAATATTTGTATCAACTCAAGCGTGACGGCCGGGCCGCTTCAAGCATTTCGCGCATCGCTGCCTCGTTGCGTTCTTTTTTTCATTTTTTCATTATCGAAGGAACGATGAGCCAAGATCCGACGCTTCAAGTAGAGCGCCCGAAGGCGGAAGCGAAGACCCCTCATATATTGTCGTTGCAAGAGACGGAACGGCTGTTGTCGATGCCGGATGGCGAATCCGTGCAAGGGCTGCGCGACAGGGCCATGCTGGAGACGCTGTATGCGACCGGCGTGCGCGTCTCTGAGCTCATGGCGCTCGACCTCGAAGACGTTCAGCCGAAGCTTGGCTTCTTGCGGTGCGTCTCCTCTGGGAAGGAGCGGGTCATCCCGCTAGGACAAGTCGCGGGTGAGGCGATTCAATTGTACTTGGAGAAGGCCCGTCCGGAAATGATTGGAGCCAACTCCACTTCAGAGACGGCCATCGAGTCGGCTCTGTTCCTGAATGTTCGCGGTCAGCGGATGTCCAGACAGGGCTTCTGGAAGATGATTAAGAAGTATGCGGACAAGCTGGATCTGCCGTTTCCGATCACGCCCCATACAATGCGCCATTCGTTCGCGGTTCATCTGTTGTCGAATGGGGCGGATGTGCGCTCCGTGCAGGAAATGCTGGGGCACTCGGAACTTGCCACGACACAGCGTTATGTCGAGCATATGAAGAAGAGCAGCATGAAGGATGTTTACACGCTAGCCCATCCACGGGCGAAGAAATGATAGCATGAAATGAAAGTGCGTGGGATGCTTCGGAATCAAAAGAGGGCTTTAGAACAACCTCTGAATCGGAGTATGGTCCATTTCTCCTTAACACAAGCTAAGAAGAAGGATAAAAAGGAGTGATTGGCATGAACACAAGCAATAAGCCGTTCGATCGCATTGCGGTGATCGTATTGGACAGCGTAGGCATCGGCGAACTGCCTGACGCAGAGCAATTCGGCGATACAGGCACGCACACGCTCGGTCATATTATTGAACGGGTGCCTCATATCAAGCTGCCTCATCTGCAGCAGCTCGGCCTGGGGAACATCGCCGATCTGGGTGCGCTGAAGCCAGTTGACGCGCCGCAAGGAATCTACGGGAAAATGGCGGAGATTTCGGTAGGCAAGGATACGATGACCGGCCATTGGGAGCTAATGGGCCTTCGAATTACGACTCCCTTCAACACGTACCCGGATGGGTTTCCAGCAGAACTGATTTCCGCGTTTGAACAGGAAACGGGACGCAAGGTGCTGGCGAACAAGCCTGCTTCCGGAACGGAGATTATCGAGGAATACGGCGAAGAGCAAATGAAAACCGGCGCATGGATCGTTTATACATCTGCCGACAGCGTATTTCAGATTGCGGCGCATGAGGATATCATTCCACTGGAGGAATTATATCGCGCCTGCGAGATTGCGAGACGGTTGACGCTGCAAGAGCCTCATACGGTAGGACGCGTCATCGCCCGTCCTTATGCTGGTCAGCCAGGCCAGTTCGCACGCACGCCGAATCGTCATGACTATGCCGTCGTGCCTCCGGAAGATACTGTATTGAACTTGCTTCAACAAGCGGGTAAAGACGTCATTTCGGTCGGAAAAATCAATGATATTTTCTCAGGGGAAGGCATCTCGGCTTCTTACCCGACGAAGAGCAACGCGCACGGTATTACGACAACGACAGATATTCTGGGTCAATCGTTCAACGGCTTGTTGTTTACGAATTTGGTTGATTTTGATTCCATGTACGGCCATCGCCGCGATGCGGAAGGGTACGCGCAGGCGTTAGAGCAATTCGATGAGGCATTGCCAGCTATGATGGAACGAATCGGTCCCAATGATCTGCTGGTCATCACGGCGGATCACGGTAATGACCCGACCCATACCGGCACCGATCATACGCGCGAATATGTCCCGCTCCTGATGTACAGTCCAGCGATTCAGGCGGGACGAGCGCTTGGCATCCGTTCGACATATGCGGATTTGGGCGCAACGATAGCGGATAATTTCCAAGCCGGCCAGCCTCAGGTCGGTACCAGCTTCTTATCCGAACTGCTGTAAAAAGCGTCGTTCGGCATCATATCAATATTGGGGGAATCTTTCATGAGCCACGCAGTAACGTATGACCACATTCAAGACGCGGCAGCGTATATTAAGAAGCGCATCGACGCGACACCTGACATTGGACTTATCCTTGGATCAGGGCTAGGCATTTTGGCCGATTTGGTTGAGAATCCGGTTACGATTCCTTATCAGGACATTCCGCACTTTCCACAATCGACGGTTGAGGGGCATGCGGGTGAACTGCTCATTGGCCAGATTGAAGGCCGGACGGTCGTCATGATGAAGGGCCGATTCCATATGTATGAGGGCTACGGGCCGGAGCTGACGGCATTTCCTGTACGTGTCATGAAGGCGATCGGCGTGGAGAAGCTGCTGGTGACCAACGCGGCGGGCGGAATTAACACTGCGTATCAACCGGGAGATTTGATGCTGATTCAAGACCATTTGAACATGACCGGATGCAATCCGTTAATCGGACCGAATGATAATCGCTTAGGCGTACGCTTCCCGGATATGTCCACAGCATATAGCCCCCGTCTGCGCCAATTGGCGAAGGAGATTGCAGGCGAGCAGCAATGTTCATTGCAGGAAGGCGTATATGTTGGGCTGTTAGGTCCAAACTATGAAACGCCGGCAGAAATCCGCATGTTCCGCACCTTGGGCGGCGACGCCGTCGGCATGTCCACTGTATCCGAAGTGATCGTGGCTAAGCATGCTGGAATGGAAGTGCTCGGCATTTCCTGCATCAGCAATATGGCTGCTGGCATATTGGATCAGCCGCTCTCTCATGCTGAAGTGATGGAGACTGCGGAGCGGGTGAAAGAGACGTTTTTGAAGCTTGTGTTGGCCATCATCCCGAAAATGTAAGGCCTAGGAGGTTATATTTTGCGAGCGGTAGACATCATTCAGAAGAAACGTGACGGACAGGAGCTGTCCCCTGAGGAAATCCGATTCCTTATCCAAGGCTACAGCAACGGTAAAGTTCCGGATTATCAAATTGCCGCATGGGCGATGGCTATATACTTTCAAGGTATGAATGCACGTGAAACGGCTAGCTTGACGCTTGAAATGGCGAAATCCGGCGATCAAATCGATCTGAGTCCGATCCAAGGCATTAAAGTGGATAAGCATTCCACCGGGGGTGTCGGCGACAAGACGACGCTCGTGCTGGCTCCGCTCGTCGCAGCGGCGGGTGTGCCAGTAGCCAAGATGTCAGGCCGCGGGCTGGGACATACGGGCGGAACGATCGATAAGCTGGAAGCGATCGCCGGCTATCAAGTCGAGCTGGAGCGAAGCCAGTTCTTCGCGCAAGTGAATGATATCGGAGTCTCGCTCATCGGTCAGAGCGGAAATATTACGCCTGCGGATAAGAAGCTGTATGGGCTGAGAGACGTCACCGCGACGGTCGAATCGATTCCGCTCATCGCCAGCTCCGTCATGAGCAAGAAGATTGCAGCCGGCGCTGATGCGATTGTGCTCGACGTTAAGACGGGCAGCGGCGCGTTCATGAAGACGCTGGATGATTCTATCGCCTTGGCGCAAGCGATGGTCGATATCGGGACGGAAGTCGGCCGTCACGCGATTGCGGTCATCTCGGATATGGATCAGCCGCTCGGCCATCTGATTGGCAACTCCCTTGAAGTGGAAGAAGCGATTATGACGCTGCGCGGACAGGGGCCGGCTGACTTGCATGAGCTGTGTCTCATCCTGGGAGCACATATGCTGGTACTGGGCGGCAAGGCACAGGACGAAGCGGATGCCCGTCGGCAGTTGGAGCAGCATTTGCAGGACGGCACCGCGCTGCAGAAGCTGAAGCAGCTAGTCGCAGCCCAAGGGGGAGACGCCTCGATGATCGACGACCCGAGCCGTCTGCCGCATGCGGGAGACCGGATTGAGGTCGCAGCGCAGACGGACGGCACCGTGGCTGCCATTCAGGCTGAGCATATCGGGATTGCCGCGATGCTGCTTGGCGCAGGCCGGGAGACCAAAGATTCAGTCATCGACTTGGCCGTAGGCATTGATTTGTGCAAGAAAGTCGGCGAATCGGTACGGGTTGGCGATGTGCTCGCCATTTTGCATGTAAATGATAAAGGGCGGATGGAAGAAGCCAAGGAGCGGATTCTGAAGGCCTACGAGATTACGCCACAGGAAGTTGCCGCGAAGCCGCTCGTATATGCGGTTGTAACCAAAGACGGCGTTCAACGATTCGTATAAGAGATTGTTCATAATCCCCCTCTTGATCACGCTTCATAAAATAAAAAGCCAATCATCCGTTTCTATCGAAGACTCTTTTCGGTAGAAACTTTTTTTATGCCTATCCATCGACAATGTGGAATATTTTGCTTGCGTTCGGACAAGAATGGATATAAGGCACATCCAGCTATATTGAGTTTGCCATTAAGGTTGTGCACATCTCTTTAGGAGGGGACATTCTTTGAACAAATGGCTACATGCTAGTGTGTGCGTCGTGTTGGCAAGCGCTGTTATATTACCGTCCAGCACCGCTGCGCTCCAAGCAGATTTGCCGCCGTGGACAGATGCTGAACCGTCCAGCCAAGCGACATCCTCCTCGAATGCGACAGAAGTGCAATTGGCGGAGAATGCTCGTTCTGCTGTGCTGATGGATGCGGACACGGGAACGATTATTTTCGAGAAAAATAGTCATGACAAGCTTCCTCCGGCCAGCATCACTAAAATTATGACGATGCTGCTCGTCATGGAAGCAATCGATGAAGGAAAGCTGAAGCTGTCAGATAAAGTGTCGACCAGCGAATATGCGGCATCGATGGGCGGTTCGCAGATTTTTCTGGAGCCCGGTGAAGAAATGACGGTCGAAGAAATGATGAAGGGCATTGCCATGGCATCGGGCAATGACGCATCAGTCGCTATGGCGGAGAAGATTGCCGGCTCGGAGAAGGCTTTTGTTCAAATGATGAACGATAGAGCAAAAGAGCTTGGCATGAAGAATACTCATTTCGAGAACTGCAACGGTCTTCCTGCTGAAAATCATTATACGTCAGCCCATGATATCGCATTAATGTCTCAGGCATTGATGCAATATCCGAACGTGACGAAATATACCGGCGCGTATGAAGATTATTTACGTCAGAATACAAGCAAGAAGTTCTGGCTCGTCAATACGAACAAGCTCGTTCGATTCTATCAAGGGGCGGATGGATTGAAGACAGGCTACACGTCGGAAGCGAAATACTGCCTGTCGGCAACGGCAAAGCGTGAAAATATGCGTGTCATTGCGGTCGTGCTGGGCGAACCGAATACGAAGACTCGAAATGCGGAAGTGACTCAAATGTTCGACTATGCCTTCGCCCAATATACAAATGTTCCTCTATTGAAGGCAGGGGAACGAATCGGTGGCGTGCGCGTGGAAAAAGGGATGATTGAGAACCTGGAAATCAAAGCGCAGCGGCCGTACACCGTATTGCTGAAGAAGGGCGACGCCAAGCAAAATATTCGCTTCGAGCTGGACGCTCCGAAATCAGTGAAGGCACCGATTGAAGCCGGACAGCCGATTGGACGCATCGTGGTGTATCAAGGGGATAAAATGATTCGGGAATTTCCTGTCGAAGCAACGCAAAACGTAGCGAAAGCCGGCTGGTGGACTTTATTTAAACGGACCTGCGGCAAGTTGTTTTTTGTCAAATAAAGACGCGCTGCTTCTAGTTTTGTCGCCTAGCAGGAATTGGGTTTCTCTGTGACGAATGTTTCGGCATCGTGGGAGGAGAGTGATACGCATGAATTTGCAGGTGGAATTGGAACATCGGCGTAACGTGTTAATTACCCGTTTGAGGGGGGAACTGGATCATCATACAGCAGAGATTGTACGCTTTCAGCTCGATGAGGTGATTCAACGCGGACAAGTGAACCATGTGGTGCTAAGCCTTAGTGAATTGACGTTTATGGATAGCTCTGGCCTCGGTGTTATCTTGGGTAGGTACAAGCAAATCAAAGGCAGAGGCGGAAAAATGGCGGTCTGTGAGATGAATCCGGCCGTGCGCCGATTATTTGAATTGTCGGGCTTGTTCAAAATTATGCATGTCTACGATAACGAGCATTTAGCGCTCAACGGTCTGGAGGTCGTATCATGAACGGACAAAGCGAAGCTAACGTTATGACGTTGCAATTTTCCAGTCGTTCCGAGAATGAAGCATTCGCCCGCGTAGCCGTTGCGGCATTCGTGTCGCAGCTGGACCCAACACTGGATGAACTGACGGATCTGAAGACAGTCATTTCTGAAGCGGTAACGAACTGTATTATTCACGGATATGATAATGAACCGACTGGAATGGTCAGCATTACTGCTGCGATTGAAGGCGAAGACATTACGTTGACGGTATCCGACCAAGGACAAGGCATTGAAGACATCGAGCTGGCGCGACAGCCTCTGTTCACGTCAAAGCCGGATATGGAACGTTCTGGCATGGGCTTTACCATTATGGAGAACTTTATGGATGAGTTTGAAGTGACAACCGAACTTGGCGTTGGTACCACCATCCGCATGAAGAAGCGGATAGAATCGAAAAAAGCGCTCTATAATTAGGGGTTGAAGCCATGAAAGTCGATTTGAAGCAATCGTCACAAAGTTATTTGGACGACGCGGAAGTGAAGCGTCTGATTGCGCTCAGCCAAGCTGGGGATACGGTGGCAAGAGATACGCTTGTCAACTGCAACATTCGTCTCGTATGGTCGGTCGTACAGCGGTTTATGAACCGAGGGTACGAACCGGATGATTTGTTTCAAATCGGATGCATCGGCTTGCTTAAATCCGTCGATAAATTCGATTTGTCATACGACGTGAAGTTCTCTACGTACGCGGTCCCGATGATAATCGGTGAAATCCAGCGCTTCTTGCGGGATGATGGCACGTTAAAGGTAAGCCGCTCATTGAAGGAAATGGCGAACAAAGTGCGAAAGACGAAGGATGAGCTGTCGAAGCGATTCGGTCGTCTTCCAACGATTAAAGAAGTGGCTGCAGAACTCGGTGTTACACCGGAGGAGGTTGTCTTCGCCCAAGAAGCGAACAAGCCTCCGACCTCTATTCACGAGACGGTATTTGAAAATGATGGCGATCCGATTACGCTCATGGATCAAATTGCGGACGAATCACAGGAGCGGTGGTTCGATAAGCTCGCTCTGAACGAAGCTATCGAAGGATTGAGTGAACGCGAACAGCTCATCGTCTATTTACGATATTTCCGCGACCAGACACAGTCGGAAGTTGCCAGCCGCTTGGGCATCTCGCAGGTTCAGGTGTCCCGGTTGGAAAAGAAAATATTACAGTCCATAAAGGCGCAAATCGCGCAGTGATGCAGACACCGTAAGGAATCATCCTTGCGGTGTCTTTGTGTCTACTCTTCCAGCAGGAATGCAAATGTTTCCTGCTGTCCCATCTCCTCATAATGCAGCGCAACTCAACCATACTAAGAACAATGAGGAAGGAGTGATGGACATGGTGATATCGGATGATAAGCCATCGACATGCTACATCCGACTAAGAAAGCAGTCCAAGGTTCCGCCGGGACAACCCGTCCGGTTGGGGGACGTAGCGGAAGTGATCGTAGATTCGTCTTGGGAGGCGAAGCTGAAGCAGCTAGTGCTGTTGAATCCGAAGCCTAAGGACGGCAATATTCTCCTCGTCGACATGATGGCCATCGTCAGGGCCATCAAAGCGGTAGCTCCCGCTCTTGGCATCGAATGCTTCGGACAGCCGCATACACTTGTGGAGATTGTTAAGCAGGCGAAGCGGCCGAATCCGTTTTTTATTGCAATCGTGTGGCTGCTCTTATTCTTCGGTTCCGGGCTGGCCATTATGAATTTTCATGCCGATGTCAGCATGCTGCAAGTCCACCATAGGATTATAGAACTGCTTACCGGACGCAAAGAAGCGAGTTCCTTCTGGTTTCAGGCATGCTATTCCATCGGAATCGGGCTGGGGATGGTCATCTTCTTCAACCACATCTTCCGCAAAAAATTCAATGAGGAACCGACGCCACTGGAAGTGGAAATGTATCTGTATCAGGAAAACTTGAATCAATATATTGTGACGGAAGAGTACCAGCGGCTGCGAGAGGCGGATGAGAAGCGTGAGTAATGCTCTAGTGAACGTATTCATCCAAATATTCGCCGCATTTCTCGGCTTGGCGGGCGGCATCGCGGTAGGTGGCGGCATGGTGGCTTTATTTGTCGTACTGGACATGCTGCCGAGGCTTGCGCAGATAACAAATTCCTTTCATCGCGTGCATTGGTTCGAAGCTGCGATCATTACCGGAGCGCTGTTCTTCACCGTTATCGATCTGTGGAGCATCAAGCTTCGTTATGCCGGCTGGTTGTCACCGGTGATAGGTCTGTTGGACGGTGTATTCATAGGCTTGCTGGCCGCTGCTTTGACCGAAGTGCTCAATGTGCTCCCAATATTGGCGAAGCGCCTTGGGATGTCCGGTATTCTAACGTTTTTATTAACCGCCATGGTCCTCGGCAAAATTATAGGCTCATGGTTTGATTGCTTTATTTACCCTCATTAGCTTGGCTAGAGTCTACAATGCGCGCGAAGGCAGAAGGAGGAAGAACGATGACAGAGCAAGTGACGGAGCCGTCCCATCCAGAAGGCAGCATGCCGCCCCCTGGCCAGCCTCAAGACGAGCAGCAGGATGTGGAGAAGAAGCAGCATGAAGTATCCAATACGGTAGAAGAATCGATTAAATATTGGCAGGATGATGATGCAATCCCCAAGAAGATGGAGATGATCAGACATACGTTGCAAAATGTGGTCGGTCTGGAGGAATCCTTTGATGTTCTGCTCCGGGAGATGACATTCGGCGGCCGACGAGTAGGGCTGTTCTATCTCAACGGATTTGCCAAGGATGAAGTAATGACGATGATTCTGGCGCGATTATCGTTCCTGAACAAATTATCCATCACCTCGAATGCGTTAAAAGCATTTTTTGAGTGCTACATCCCGCACATTCAAGTTGAAAAAATAGATAAAATGAGTGAAGCAATCAACAAAGTTTTGGCGGGCAGCAGCGTTTTCTTCATCGAACATGAAACGACAGCGCTGATGGTCGATGTGAAGTCGTTCCCGACTCGAGGCTTGGAAGAGCCATCACTGGAAAAAGTAGTCCGCGGTTCGCGGGACGGCTTTACCGAAACCTTGCTCACGAACGTCACCTTGGTCCGAAGACGGCTGCGTGATCCTGGACTGAAGTATGAGATGGTGCAGGTAGGGCGCCGAACAAGGACGGATGTGTGTATTGCGTATATCGATGATATCGCTGATAAACGTCAAGTGGAAGCGGTGCGCAAAAAGATAAAAGCGGTTAATATCGATGGCTTGCCGCTTGCTGATAAGCAGCTGGAGGAAGTCATTATCAATAAAGGCTGGAATCCGTATCCGTTGGTCCGTTATTCGGAGCGTCCGGACGTCGTCGCCGCACATCTGCTGGACGGCAACATCGTTATTTTCGTGGATACATCACCTTCCGTCATTATTTTGCCGACGACGTTTTTTGACTTGTGCCAGCACGCAGAGGAGAATCGGCAGACGGCCTTCATGGGCACCTATTTGCGAAGCGTGAGGTTTATCGGCATTTTTGCTTCACTGTTCTTGCTGCCCTTATGGCTGCTGCTTGTTATCGAGCCGGGCTTGAAGCCGGCAGCGCTGCAGATTATCGGTCCGATGGAAACGGGGAAAATCCCGTTAATCGTTCAGTTCCTGCTAGCCGAGCTCGGGGTGGACCTCATGCGGATGGCCGCCGTGCATACGCCTTCGCCGCTTGCCATTGCGCTTGGCTTGCTGGCGGCCATTCTCGTCGGGGATATCGCGGTCAAAGCAGGGGTATTCGTCAATGAGGTCATTCTCTATATGGCTATTGCGGCTGTCGGCATGTTCGCCACGCCGAGCTATGAATTGTCACTTGCGAACCGCATCGTGCGCCTGTTCCTATTGGTGGCGGTGGCGCTATTCAAAGTACCAGGGTTGGTCATTGGCACAACGATATGGGTAGTGTACCTGGCCGTTAATCGCTCGTACAACTCGTCCTATCTATGGCCGTTTATTCCGTTTAACGCCAATGCGCTATTCAACATCCTCGTGCGCCAGCCCGTTCTCTACATGAAGCAGCGTCCGAGCTTTAACAAAACGCGGGATAATACAAAAATGCCGCCGGATACAACGCCGTAGTAACTGATTTCCAGTGGTGGATGTGACGTAAATGCACAATTTGGTGCAAGTTTCGGACATGAATCGTGAGCATCTTTAAGCATCAGCAACGTTTGGGCTCCCGCAGGAGCCTGATTTGTTATGATCATTCAACACAATGCGGAATGAAGGCTTGGTAACTCTTGTTCACATTGGATTTTGTACAGTGAAAAAGCTCCTGAATTACTTTATTGGTTAGTTTCATTGGATTTCATCCAATGGTTTGACACTCCTAAGCAGCAAATGCAGAAAAACAGCCGGATCCACTGTACAAAATGCAGTCAACTTGTCGTTTACCCGCCTAACCGAAACATTACACTACATATTTTCCAATAGAACTCACCCAGCTGATAGATAGTGTATCCCTGGCGAAAAAACCGAATTGCACATATACTTCACTTAAGCATTAAAGCCCTGGAGAAATAAACTGTACCCTGTAGAGTAGACACTTTAAAAAAGTCTCTCTATAGGGTATTTTTTGTTTAACGAAATAAATGGGACAGGGTGAACGTAATGAGTAAAAAGACATTTTCAGAGAAAGAAATCGAAAAGCTTTCCCAAAATCCTTATGTTAAGTCAGTGACATCCAGAGGAATCACCTATACTGACGAATTCAAACAACTCTTTATTGCATCCAATCAAAAAGGCAAGTTGCCGAGAGAAATATTTGAAGAATGCGGGTTTGACGTCAATGTGATTGGACTGAAAAGGGTACAATCCTCGGGCAAAAGATGGCGTGCGTGCTACAGGGAGAGCGGTGTCCTGGGTCTGCAAGATGCAAGAGGCCAATCATCAGGAAGGCCATCCTCAAGGGAACTGACACTGGAGGAGAAGAATGCCAGGCTCGAAGCGCAAAACACCTTATTGAAAGCGGAGAACGAGCTATTAAAAAAGATCCGTTTTGCGGGATGGGGGTTGAAAGACAAGTAGAATTGCCGCCTTGTAAGAAATATATCCTAATCCGCACTGTTATCAAGAAATATCACCTTCACCGGATGTTGAACTACTTATGTAAGATAGCCGGGATCTCTAGAAGCGGCTATTACAGGTACTGGTCTTCCGCATCCGTGAAGATGCGGAACCAAAGAGAACAGAAAGATGAACAAGTAAAAGAAATTATACTAAATGCCTTCCATTTCAAAAGACGCAAGAAAGGAGCCCGTTCCATAAAGATGACACTGGAGGGGCAGTTTCAGATTGTCTACAATTTGAAACGGATCAGGAGAATTATGAAGAAATACGACATTATGTGTCCTTTCCGCAAGGCAAACCCCTATAAACGGATGATGAAGGCAACACAGGAGCACCGCGTTGTGCCTAACCTGTTGAACAGGGAGTTTAAGCAGGACATCCCCGGTAAGGTATTACTGACGGATATCACCTATTTATATTACGGCACAGGCAGGAAAGCCTATTTGTCAACGATCAAGGACAGTTCAACCAATGAAATCGTGGCTTATCATGTGTCGGATCGAATCACCATGGACCTTGCGACAGAGACCCTTCTGAACCTGAAGAAAAATCGAAGGTTTAAAAAGGCGGAAGGTGCCTTTATTCATTCTGATCAAGGGACCCATTACACACATCCTGATTTTCAAAAGCTGGTTAAGCAAATGGGTTTGGGGCAATCGATGTCCAGACGGGGGAACTGTTGGGATAACGCACCCCAAGAATCCTTTTTCGGCCATTTCAAAGATGAGGCCTCCATCAAACCCTGCACTACTATGGAAGAGCTTAGACGAGAGATTAAGGACTATATGACCTACTACAACCACTACAGATATCAATGGAACTTAAAGAAGATGACCCCCATTCAATACAGGGATCATCTTCTCAGGGCAGCGTAGCCTTTTTTACATTTGTCCTTTACAAAGGGTACAGTTTAAAAATCCAAGGCTTTTTTATATTGATGAGAAAGCATAAATTGGGGGTCTGCGAAAAATTTCTTGAAGTAGGGGGTGGGCGAGAAAAATATGTCGGCTAATGGATGTGTAACTAAATAGTTCTGCTGTACCCTTATGTCCACTCTCCTAGAGAGTCAGATGGCGTAAGGCAAGAGTTGTCGAAGTGCTCTTTTGTTCACTATCCCCATTATTCAGACTATGCAAAGTAACAACTTAAGTACTGAAGATTGATTGAGCTTTACCTACTAATGATTCAAAGGAGTTCTTGTTCTTCTGAATCAAGGGGTTAGTGGGCAAAAGGACTTTTTGGAACCCTTTTCGTAGAGGAGAGAACGGTTTTCATACATTGTTGGAGCATACCGAAAGTAGAGAAAGTAGAGAAAGTAGAGAAATTCACTTGCAAATGGTGTCTGGGCAGTCTGAGCGTGATTTTCTGTTCGTATTTTCCAAAGCTATTTCATTACAGTTGTATTTTCCTTATATTCGAGTGTTTTTGCTCGTGTATGTCCTGTTTTGGTTGTATGCATACTATGTAAAATGAATATTGCCTATAAATTGCACTGACAGAAAGAATGCTTCATAAAATGAATGCAAATCGCAGCCTGAACGGAGTGAACCATGTCAGGGACATAATGCAAACCTTGAGCCAAAAAATCCATTCTTCAATGACAAGCTTAGCTGATATACTCGATGTAATATTTTTCATGATGCAATATAATGGATTCAGACAGCGTGGATAGATTAGGGAATGGGGAGAAAAGATGATGTACTTACATGGAACCAGTAAAATCAATGCCAACGGACATTTGGAAATCGGCGGTTGTGATGCTGCTGAATTGAAGGCTCAATTCGGCACTCCGTTATATATAGTAGATGAACATCTCGTGCGTGAACGGTGCCGGGAGTATATGGAGGCGTTTCGCGCCTCTGGATTGACATTTCAGGTTGCCTTTGCGAGCAAGGCGTTCTGTGTGATGGCGATGTGCCGGATCGTGGATGAAGAAGGCTTGTCGCTTGACGTCGTATCTGAAGGGGAGCTATACACGGCGCTGCAAGCCGGATTTCCGGCTGAGCGCATTCATTTCCACGGCAACAACAAGACGCCAGACGAGATCGCAATGGCACTGGATGCCCGTATCGGCTGCTTCGTCATTGACAATTTTACCGAGCTGCATCTGCTCAATGCCATGGCAAAAGAACGCAAACAGACCGTCTCCGTGCTGCTCCGCGTCACGCCAGGGGTAGAGGCACATACGCATGAGTATATTTCCACAGGCCAGATTGATTCCAAGTTCGGCTTCGATATCGGGAACGGAACGGCGCTCGAAGCCGTACAAGCGGCTGCGGATGCCGAAGGTTTGGAGCTGCTCGGCATTCATTCGCATATCGGTTCGCAAATTTTTGAAACGGAAGGCTTCCAGCTGGCGGTGGAGCGCGTAGCGCAATTCGCCCGTCAAGTGAAGGACGTAGCGGGCGTGGCGTTCCAAGTCGTTAATCTGGGCGGAGGCTTCGGAATACGGTATGTGGAAGGCGATACACCGCTTGCAGTAAGCGAATATGTGCGTTCGATTATGGAAGCTGTGAAGAGCTGCTTTGCGGGAATCGGCGATCGTCTGCCGGAAATCTGGGTAGAGCCGGGCCGAAGCATCATTGGTGAAGCGGGAACGACATTATACACGATCGGGTCCGTCAAGGACATTCCAGGCGTTCGCAAGTACGTGGCGGTAGATGGCGGTATGACGGACAATCCGCGCCCGGCATTGTATGAATCCCGCTATGAAGCGATGGTGGCGAACCGGGGAAATGAGGAAGCTTCAGAAGTGGTCTCGATTGCAGGAAAATGCTGCGAGAGCGGTGACATGCTCATTTGGGACGTCGCTTTGCCTAAAGTAAACCAAGGCGATCTGTTGGCTGTGTCCTGCACTGGAGCGTACAATTACTCGATGGCCAGCAACTATAACCGCATCCCGCGTCCCGCTGTCGTCTTCGTTCAAGACGGCGAAGCCGACATTGTCGTACGCCGTGAGTCTCATCGTGACATCGTCATGAATGATTGCATTCCGGCACGCCTGAACAAGCAAGCGGTTCTGAAATAAAGCGAGGAAAGATTGACGGTACCCTGAGTTTCGCTGCGTAGGGTTGGGCAGCGGGTCTCGGGGTCTGTTTGTGCTTGCGTATCTGTTTTCTTTTTACGCTGATTTATCGTATAATCGTGAGGGTAGTTCTAACACAACGCATATTGAAGGGAGTTCATACATATGAGCAAATACGCACAGATTGAAATGGAAAAAGGCGGAGTCGTCAAAGTTTTACTTCACGATCAAGAGGCGCCGGGCACAGTTGCCAACTTTGAGAAGCTGGCAAGCGAAGGTTTCTACAACGGGTTAACATTCCATCGCGTCATCTCGGGCTTCGTAGCACAAGGCGGCTGCCCGAACGGAACAGGCACAGGCGGTCCTGGCTACACGATCAAATGCGAAACCCAAGGCAACCCGCACAAGCATGAACGCGGCGTTCTGGCGATGGCGCATGCCGGCAAAGATACAGGCGGCTCGCAGTTCTACATTACGTATGCGGCATTCCCTCACTTGGATGGCGTGCACACTGTGTTCGGTAAAATTGTAGAAGGCATGGATGTCGTCGATGAAATCAAGCAAGGCGACAAAATGAAAGAAGTAAAAGTGACGGAAGAAGCGTAATCTTAACCCCTGTCATCCTCGCGATGGCAGGGGTTTTTACTGTTTCCAGTTTACTGCATAATGTTAACCTCTTGACCGTTCCATACCACCTTGACCTGAATGGCTTCTTCAAAGGCTCGAACAGGTATGTACGTACGTCCATTGATTAATTTTCCGCCTAATATTCGGGTTCCATTGACTGCTGCTTCCTTGCCGTTCCAAGTTACCCGGGCTCCTAATTGCTCACTGATGGCACGCAACGGGGCATACGTAATGCTTCCCTCCAGAAATCCTTCATAGAACGCTTGATTGTTAAGACGGATGGGTACTGTTTTGCATTCTTTTTTATTTTCACTTCGTGTGTGCTCGGAAAAATAATTCGATAAATAGTGCCCCGGATCGATGTGATGACCGAATCCAAAGCTCGGGAAGGCTTTACTGCGCACTTCAAAGTGCAGATGCGAGCCCGTAGAGCGCCCCGTCGTTCCTTGCTTGCCAAGCTCATGGCCTTCTTTAACAATTTGCCCGACTGTGACACTTATGCTATCCAGATGAGCATAGCATTGCAGATGTCCATTGCTATCCTTGATAGCGACGACATTGCCGAAGCCGCCAAAGCCGCTTCCTGCAGCACCCATGCTGGCATGAACGACTTCGCCAGCTGCAAAAGCATGTATGGGAGCCTGATGTAATTTGACTACATCCACGCCGGTATGACATACTTTCTTCCCGTTGAATGGATCGTTCCTCCAGCCATATGGACTGGTGACGCGAACAAAGCCATATTTACTCCAATCAAATGTATTCATTTAAAATCCTCCTCGTTCAAAATAAAAGAAGCCGCCCCATAATGGGACGACTTCAACTTCAATACATCAATTACAGGATGTAGTAATACGCTCCAGCGACTCCATTCACATTTATTCGTCCGTGAAGGTCGGTTGCATTTTTCTTCCGGATTCTTGCAATTGCACGTAAATCATCCTTATCGATTACCCTTGGGTACAAATAAGCCTGTAAATCTGGAATGCTTATCGACAGATGTGCAGGTGCATCGGCAACTTGTCGAATGTCAATTGTTGCATGAATCTGAGAAATCCGCTTTATCTCGATGAACGACTCCATATACTCGTGATGCTTCACATAAATCGTTGAATTCAAGGAGTGCCCATATTTCACATCCAAGGAAGATGCAAGATTAGGCTTAGAAACATAGATGAACGACTCTTTGTCATCGTAATGCGGAATCTCAATTCGCCCTGCAACATCGTCTTCTTTATATGCTCTTACTATAAAAATTCCGCCCAAGTCGGGTTGATTGACAGTCAAAAACGCTTTACGATCTTCGTATTTCTCTTTTTGTACGGTCAGCGAAGCGTCTAAGTCATTGGACGCTCTTCTGTATTTGGAAACTTCGAGACGCGAATGCAGATGAGGAACCGATACATAGATATGGCCGGGGCGACTCGTGCATTCTATCTTGGCTACCGTCATGATACTTGGCAGACTGATGTTCGGATCGACTGTTAGGACTGCATGCTTTTCCGGAGTGTTGATCTGAACGATTGAATCAAGATCTTCTACACCGTAATCAGGAACGCTGATGCTGCCGTATAACACGTCTTCTTTTCTTATGCCAACTGTCATGTTGGATATCATGTTCGCACGACTGACGGCAATGGTTCCCGTTTTATCGATAGGCACAGGCACTTCTGGCCGATGAATATATATAGTAGCCTCTTTGGAATCCTCGCCTCGGTCACTATGCACGGTAAGCGAAGCCGAACGCTCGGAATTGCCAACGCCATAAATAAACATGGTTGCTTCAGTCGCGCTTCTGCCGACGCTGTAAATCAGATTTGATATATATTTTACTTCTAAAAGTGGCGGCTTGCTTGATTCCCGAGTATAGAAATAAACGGGGTAATCGTTAAAAGATTTGAACAGAAACCCATAATTCACCAAGCTGCCAGTCTGCCATCGCTTCATGATGTCCAGCACATCGAATTCAATGTAACGTTTTTGCCGATTGATTGTATATTCACTTGACAGGAGCTCAGCGGAGCGGGGTTTATTGGCGTGTGTAACTCCAAGCTCCTCCCAGAATCGATGCGGCTGGTGCAGCTCAATGTTAGTGCCGTCCGGTAATGATCCGGTATAATATATTTTCAATTTTGCCTTTTCTAATAGATGCAAATCAGGCATTAACTCTTTCAGACGTCCAAACTTCACAAATGAATCAAAAAACTCTCCGTTATTCGCGCCTATCATCATTTGCTGCGTATCGCCGAAATTAATCGTCTGCAGGTCGGTACGGCTGCGGGTCGTTGCGTCTTCCAGCGAAGGGAACCCTGTTTCAATCCTTGGAGCTTCTAACAATTCGAATTTGCCGAACATTTGATTATGCGGTCTAACCTCAAGCGAAGCCGGCAAATATTCGGCTGCTATCGCTTGGATGCTGGAAGGCAAATCTCCGTTGCCGCGATACATGACTTCCAAGCGGGAGGACAAATCATATGCTCTCTCGACTTTTACAGATAGGCTCGCATCAAGGTCTTCCCGAACTCGGGTCGCGACCACAAAGGTTGATTTTACATCATCGCTGCCTGAACCGTAGAGAAAAAACTTGCCTTTTAGTTTGTTTTCCGCTTTTTTAACGTAAAAGGGGGAGCTTATATCATTACATTCATTCAATGTTATTCACATCCGATCTCATTGTATTGAGATTATACCCGATCCGCTTTTGCGCGGATTTCAAATTGACCATTCACCGTTGGCTCGGCTTCTATTACAGTAGCAATGCGGACGTAAAATTCAACCGTATCATCCTGCTGAAAGATCTGGCTGAAGAGCAGCTTATCCTGGGCGATAAATGGCTTATTGGATCGTGACAACTCAATGGTAACGCCTTGGGGCAGAGAGTCTTTGGCCACCTCCAGTGTAAGATTCGTGATTTCATATCCCAACTGGTTTTTTACAACCACTTTCTGATCCACGGTCGTTTGACCCGCGATGATGATTCCGAAGTCCAGGTATTTCAATATCCCGCCGAACGTGTCCGAGTAATAGTTTCCGGTCTTGTCCATGAACATCAAGCCGGAATAGGTGCCGATAAACTTCGTTTCCCATTGATCGGTCTGCCCCCAGTAATCTTGGAACTCGACCGTCAGCTTGTTTTCCTGATTGAACAGAATCTCTCTTTCGGAAATGTAAAGATTGATATCCAACGGAGAAGAAGCCAAGCGCGTGAACTCGCCATTGTCTGGATAATACGGCTTCTCGTTCAGCAGCACCCGATACTGGACTTTACCTTTATCTGCGTCATCCAGCTCGCCAGTCAGCTTATTTCCGGTTAGTTGTAGATGAATCGTCGCTGTCGTATTGAGTAAATGAAAGGTCATGTCTTCGAATTTCACATCATCAAGAGCAGATTTCACAATTAACTGCGAATTATCAAGCTTAACTTCTTCCTCGCGGTGTATGCTGTCATCCAAGTAATAGCCAATTCGAATCTGCTTGCCTTTGTCCAAGAAATGCTTCTCATTCACTTGAGCAAGGGTTTTGAAGCTCATTCCCTGTTCTCGGACTTTCACCATATCGGCAGCATTCACTGTTTTCCATTTGCCGTTTTTGAAAGCTTCCCATGTAGCGCCTTTATCGAACGACACGATAAACTTGCAGGTACCGTCATAGGCGTTCACTTCGGCAGGGAGTTTATTGGCAACAATAGAGATTAGGTTGCCGTGCAAGTCAAAATCGGATGGCTGTACGATAAGCTGCTCAATAGGCAAAGCAGTCATGTCGATGCGTAAGGGGATGTCCATGTATGTCTCGGTAAAAGGCTTGGCTTTGTTGCCCTCTGGCACGTATGTAACGATCTCGATAGTGGGGGAGAGTTGGGCCAGTTCTTGCCACGCTTCCGGTGGAATGATAGATAGCTCGGTCATTCCGTGTTCATCGAAGTCTTGTTGAGTAAGAGTAGTATTATTTATCAATTCCCATCCTTTACCCAATTCACCAGAATACATTTTTAGTTCGTTAATGACTGTATATCCTGTATTCCCATTGTTAGCAGTCCAATTCAATCGATACATTTTATAGGCTTTTGGGTTTATGATGTAGTAATCTTTATCTGTGTTGACGGTAGTCCAAGTTTGATTTTTTTGTGCATCTAAAATGTCCCACTTTTGACCGTCATTACTTCCCTCGAAAGTCCAGTCTCTGGGAAGTCTATCGAATTTGTCCCCATAACTCATACTTCTAATTGAATATTTCAATATCAAATTGGCTTCGCTAAACTCATAGCCTAAATATCCAACGCCTCCACTCCCTGATTGAGAACAATATCCCTCACTATCAACTATTTGATTAAATCCATACCATGCATCATATCCAGTACTCCAAACGTCTCTCGCAAATGCTCTTCCAATAGGAGCAGTATTTGAGTTCATTTTAGGAATTGCTGTTGTAGTGTCAATTCTTTTCGCATGATATTTTCTATATTCATTGTTGCTCAATTGAATTAGACTTTTATTTTTAATTGCATGTTCAACATACCATTCATTGAAAGCCACATAATTTCCTGTCGGAGCAATTTTATATTTTCCTGATTCCAAGTTAGGCAATAATAAATACCAATCAGACGAATTCGTTGTATTATAAACTCCAACTTCTTCATACTTTTGACCATTCCATTTTTCTAACTTAATTTGTTTTCCTGCACTACCTCCACTATCAGAGTAACCACCACTATTTGTCCATATGTTACATAATTTATTGACTGTGCTAAACTCTATGTAGGAATCTTGTCTTAATATAACAGCATTGTAACCACCTTGTTTCGTTACTATACCGTCAAATAAAGTTGCAACATCTTCTTTGCCACCATACTGTTTGTCAATATAAGCAATATTATATGCATCAATTATTTCAATTTTACCCTCATCACCTAAATTCGGTACATTCGGCTTTGCACTTCCTGCCACAAAATCATCTCCTTTCAATAGATATGCAAACAAAAGAGACAGCCCTCTAGTGACTGCCTCACTTCATATTTACAATTCCTTTTGATAAATCTACTTTTGCGCTATAAAAATCGCCATCTTCAATCTTTTCTTTAAATATTGGCTTCAGTTCTTCTTGCACTTCCGTTTCTTCTTCCATTGTCCACGTAACTAATTCAAAATCACCATCAAGCTCATCCCATGGGGAATAGTTATGATTTATCTCTAGCTCAGCTTCGGTCTTATCTGGATCATCTGTGTAATAGAGAACATCGAAGCTATTGCCAACTTCGTCATAAAACGTAAATGGTTCAGTTTCTAATGTGATAATGGATTCTTCTTGTGTAGGATTATCAGTATATTCAATGATTTTGATTGTTTGACCATCAAACTCTTCAGCAAGGGTAAAGGGTTCAGTTTCGATATTGAATGATACTTTTGTTTTGTTTAGAGCGTCTGTGTAGTAGCAAAGTTCAACGTCACCCTTTAGTTCTGCCCATGCAGATTCGGGAATAGTTGAGATGTCGTCAATATTCATGCCATGTAATAAGTAATCTTCTTCAGTTGGAACAGAGTTTTCTAAAAGTCTCCATGATATACCATCATATTTGTAATAACTACTATTATTTTTAATCAATATCTTTTTTTCATAAAGCAGCTCATAAAATGCTAACTCATATATCCCCCAAGAATTGTCTCCATACCTAGATTTAACCCTTATTCTAAATTGCATATATGGTTTTATTACTTCTGGCAAGTAAAATTCTTCAACTTTATTAGGTGTAATAACGAAATCATTTACTTCATGAAGTACATCATAAGTTGCAAACTTATCATTGCTCCCATGTATTTCCCATGATTTCACACTATGATATGTCTTGTCTAAAATAATTGAATATTTCTTTACAAGGTGCTTAGTTGGAAACGATAAACCTAAGTGATCAGGGAAAGGAGGATAAAAAATTGAACTTCTATACCCCGTATTAGGGTTTCCGTCAAACGCACGGAAGGATGCGGAATCGTTTGTTTGTGCTTTTATTATTGAGACGCCATCAATGACCTCATTATTCTGACTAAATTTAGGTGTAATATTAACATATTTCATTTCATCACTCCTTTCTAAATAAAAGCATCATTCAATAGACACTTTCTTGATTGGAATTTTTGACGTGTCGATTTTTTGTCTGAATACTTTTCCTGAGCCAAGTGCCGTATTCGTATACTTCACATAATTTAATGAACTAATCAATTCGTTCATATCTAAAGATACATTCTTCTCAACACCATATATACTAAACGCTTCTTCTGAGGGATTCTCTAACAAAGTTAAAGATGAATTAATGATCTGTAGAAATTCAATCTCAGAAATATAAACCCATGATGCGTTCCCATTATTAGCAAGAATGTATATACGATATGACAGATATTGATCCTTATTATCGATATCAAATGTCCTCTTTTCGAGTGAACTCCAATCCACTTCATTCTCTCTCGTGTCGAGAGTAATCCAACTAGTGTTATCATTTGACGCTTCTAATCTCCAAGACTTAGGAGCAGCGTAAAGCATGCTAGTACTTTGTGGAAATTGTATCGTATATCTATTTACTATTTGAGCTGTTGAAAATGTATATCCAATATACTGATTTGTAATATTGCTATGTGCAGGTGACCATATACCAGAAGTGCTTTTATTGAAAACTTGATAAGGATAGTTAGCAAGATAATTAGTGCTATAAATAACAGTTCCACTTGGTGTTGTATTTGACGTCATCTTTGGGACAAGATCAACAATTTTTGTAGGGTTTGGACTATAAATTTTGTTAGTTGAAGAAATCAAGAATCTACGGATAGGGCTGTATAGTCTCTCATTCCCTTTTTTATTTTCATCCCATGTAACTAATGTCATTTTTCAAACCTCCTTACATAAAAAAATTTAGTCTACAAAAGTGTAATTTTATTCAATTCATATTTCTTCAAATCAATCTCATGCTCGAATGTTTTTCCTTCGTTCAGATTACTTTCTCTATTAGAGATTAACTGTACTTGATCATAATCACTTTTAAGAGTTTGTTGAGTTATTTTGTTCATTCCATACGCCGTAAAATACTTTTCATTTATTGATGGAATCTGTGAGACCGTATTCGAACCACTATACATCTTTAATTCATTGATACCTGTATATCCTGTATATCCATTGTTGGCAGTCCAATTCAAACGATACATTTTATAAGATTTCGGATTGGTGATGTAGTAATCTTTGTCTGTGTTTGTAGCAGTCCAAGTTTGATTTTTCTGTGTATCTAAAACAAACCACTTATCTCCATTAAAACTTCCTTCAAAAGTCCAATCTTTTGGCATAGTATGAAGGACAGCAGATGAATTCATGCTTCGTAATGTATATTTATAAATAGGAATGTCATGAGTAAATTCATATCCTAGAAAACCAACTCCAGCACTACCATTTTGGGAGCAATATCCATCATTATCATCGATTTGATTAAATGCTTTCCAAGCATCATACGGAGCTGAGTAGATGTCTTTTGCAAATGCTCGTCCAGATGGTGTTGTATTTGAAGTCATTTGAGGAATGGCAGTTGCAGTAGCAATTTGATTTTCAAGTGAGAGATACTGGTTATTAACTGACTGAATTAGGTACTTATGTTCTATAGGGTTATATGGTTTCAGTTGTCCATTTTCGTCTATATCAATCGCGTCAAAATTAAAGTCATTTTCCCATCCTCCTTGGTTGATTTTTGTTATTTCAACTGAGTGCTCTTTGAATTTCAATCCTTCTACAATAAAAAAGACTGCTTGATTATAAGTCCCGTTACTCACTTGACTAGTTTCGTAAATTATTTCATCAATTTTAATCTCTATATTATTCGAATAAGAAGAATATAGAGAGCTAATTAATATTAATTTGCTCCCAATAAAGTTAAACTTGATTTTTGGATTGATGGATGTTCTCGAACATGCTTGACGGGAGCCATTGTAGTACGCACTATTCGAATATCGTTCCCATCCACTTCCCTCATAAATGATCTTTGAATCAGAATCATCATACCTTTTCCAGCCTGATTCTGGTTGAAGCAATACATCTCCAAACTTAGCCATACCTATCACCATCCCATCTAAATAAAATCGTTATTCAATACAAAAAGAAGTAGAACCAGTTCAGTTCTACTTCACATTAATACGGTTAATATCAAAGTATTTTTTGTAATCAACCTTTGCCTTAAACAATTTACCTTCACCTAAACCAGAGGATGTCATAGGAAGAGTAACAATTTGTTCTTTTCTATCCAGAGTAGATAAATCACTAATACCATCATTCATAAAAGTGTCTTTTGAAGGTAAAGTTGTTGAAATTGTTTTCCATGCATTGTCGTAAGTTTTATATTTGTTATAGTGGTGTATAAAAGATGTTGTTGATGAAGGAGCAACAAGTAATACTGGTCGAAAACCGTTGCCAACACGCGCCTCAAATGTTTCTGACAAAATTGCATTATCACTATAATATCCTACTGGTTGGCCAGATTCTTCTCCTCTTCTTACTCTTCTGCTAACAACAGTTTGAGTGGAACTTGTCCATGATGCTGTGGAAGATTTCCAATGCCAGACGTTATCATCTCCGGGCGTGATTACACCATTCAAGTTATCATCCACAACGTATTTATCCCATTCATTATCTTTATCATTGGCATTAATACCACCTGTTAGGAGCCGAAGAGTCGATGTCAACTGATGATTTGTCCTAATAAGCTCAATTTCTCCAATCCCTGATGACCAACCAGAACCAAGATAATTATCTTTGATTAAAATTGAGAAATATCTAGCACCTGCCTTTGTTTTGAAAAAATGTTTTAGGCCATTATCTGGCAATGAATCACTTATAATAATATTCCAGTTCGTGTTATCGTTTGACCAGCTAAATTCAAATCTTTTACAACGATAACCAGATGAGTACAATAAATTGGTTAGCGCTAATCCATCTATCTTTTCTTCTTTCCCCAAATCAATAATTATTCTTGTTATTTTTCCTTTATCCCCATCAGATTGCAAAAAACCGTCAGTGTGGCTATCATTGCCATCAACCACTTTAGATACTACAAAGTTTTGAAAGTGGTTAGTGTCAGCTTCGACATGTTTTTTTAAGGCGATATTCTCATAATTCAATTCAATCGGCAACCCACTGCCACTAGCTATTCCAGCACTATCTAATGTATCCCATGAAATAGAATGTTGTATGTTTCTGTCAGCGATTAATTTCCATCTTCCAAGCTGATCCTTGTCAACACAAATAAAATAAAAATCACCATCTGGCGTTGCAGATGATGTTATAGGTGAAATGAAATCTGATGTTTCTTTTCCTAGTCCTGAAAGCGTGCCATAGGTATTATTAAGTGCTTTATAGTGACAACGTATCTTTTTCCCAACTTTCAATCGTCCAATACTTTTAACCTCTTCTATCACTCTTAATCACCTTCTTTCTACTCTTTATATTCAAATACTGGACGGAAACCAACTGAAATATCAGCTTGAGAAGATGGGCCGAAAGATAATCTTTCTGGACTTGTCATATCTACCCCGTAGCCTCGTCTAATCCTATTTGTGTTAGTTGCTGTTGTGGCTCTATATATCAATCCATTAACAGGTGTTTCTTGACACCATGAAAACATTTTATTCCAATGCCATACTGCATCATCTCCAGCAGTAATAGTGCCATTGAGAGAGCTTTTAACAATATATTTATCCCATTCATTATTAGAAGGCCATCCACCGTACCCTTGATCGGTTAATGATGTATTCCCGTTAACATCTGCGTAAGCAACACCGCCTGTAGGAGAACGAACAATGCCCTGTACATTAGAAATTGTGATAGTAGTTCCTTCTATATTCTTCAGACTATTTAAGTAGTCCCAAGACCATTGATTCCTAAGAATTCTGTCTGAAATCAGTAAGCCTTTATCTACCTTTATTCCGTACCAAAATTTTCCTTCCGAGGTTTGCCCGCTTGGAATACCTTCCAAGGGACATTCGACATAGCCTGTAGTATTTGTACCAAATTCATAATAGTCATTATTATGGTAGCTCCAAACTATATAATCTCCAACCTTCATATCCTGCACTCTTTCTCTCAGTTGTCCCTTAGTCGCTGGAACTGGCATAACTACACCTCCACTTGTAACGAATCAATTTTCTTCATTTTACTATTCGGAATTTTCTTCCTCAAAACCACACCTTCATCTTTCCACGATTCATCCTTCGCATACTTATAGCGATAATGCTTCTTTAGCTCAAGAACGCCGTTGTCCGAATTTACGAATTCATTGGCATATTTCCCTGCATCCGTGAACTCATCCACTGTAAAGGTTGCGCCAATGAGTGGGGGAATAATCTCGACTTTTACTTTTGCGTATTTGGCGGCAGGGGAGTGGATACTGCCATCGGCATTATCTATTTCTGTGTATTCCGTCCATGTCGTGCCATCCTCTGAGGATTTAGTATAGATTTTATAGGTTGCATCGCCTTTCACTTCAATATTTTTAGCGATCCGTTTGAAGGAAGTGATTTTGTCTTGGATGAGAAAAAGCTGCGATTCCCAAGAGCCAAAAGGGGCATAGACGATGTTGCCTTTGTCGTCTTTTTTGATTTCAGCTAATTGCAGCTTTCCATCTTTGACGATTGTGTTGTTGAATGTTCCGGTTTCGAACTTAATAGGTAAGCCTATCTCTTGTGTAGCCATTGCCATGTCACCTCACTATCTAATTTCCCAATTCATCATTCCTGCATGCTGCGCTTTGAGCGGAGCATGAATCTCATCCACAATCATTCCGTTGCGGCGTATAATCAGTTTTCCATCAAGATCTTTATCGGAAGTAATTTTAATGGCCAGAAAAGAAGCTTCGTTGTAGGGGATAGACATTAGGCACTGGAAGTTAATGTTGACATCCAGCAGGGCCATGTTTTTTTTGTAGCCCACATTATATTGCACAATTTTATCGCTAAAGCGTCCTTGCTTAGCGCCAGCCAACAGTAAATTCACATCGGATACAGCGTCTTTGTAGGTGATGATGTCGTTATATAGAAAGGCTCTTCCGGTCAGGGGATACTCATGCTGTTTGGTCTGGTAAGATACCATGAGCCGATGGTTATTCATTGTAAAAACTCCGTTGCCAACATCGAAGTATACTTGTGAGCCGTGGCCGATTAAGCCGAATCTCGTTAATTTGTGTTTATCTATGTGATAAAAGCTGTTCGCTTTTTTAGTATCGAAGTCATATTCGGACAAATAGGTGCCGTCATAATATTCCGCAATCCAGATGAAGCTCTGATGGGGAACCGGCGAACGATTGTATCGGTTATGAAAAATCATAGTAAACCTCCCATTGTATTGTGAGCATGAAAAAAGGCGAGACTGCGGTCAGCCTCGCCTTGAAAGGAAGCGTTCGTTACACGTAGCGGTACGAAACGCGAATTTTGAAGTCTTGTCTTCCGCTCGAAGCATCCATTGGTATTTCTGCCTGCAGCGAGAAGGTGACATAGTTGCCTGCCGCATCCAGCGGATTGCCATTATTATTAACGCCGAGTATTTCCTGTGCTGCCGGAGTCAGTGGCAACGTCAGTTCTTTTCCGGCATGGTCCTTGGTTGTGCTCCCGGTCGTTCCAATAGGCTTGGATAGGGTTTTGCCGATTAGAGAAGAGGGATCTGCAATATCTGTTTCACCCAAAGAATCTACTTGCGCGTGAAACCAGTTGCCACTTACAACTTGTGTTTCTAGACCGCCTTCCATTTCACGCGTTGTGATGGTGCAATCCTCCATTTTAGAAACGTCCGTTTTACCATTTTTATTGTTCCAAATATTGAATGTAACAAGCGGGCTACTATCTCCGGCATCGATAACACCGAAGTCATAGGGGGCAGTTACCTCTGCCGAATGCGTGCTGTTAAGCCAAGAAATAATAGGTTGTGTCATATAAATTCCTCTTTTCATTTTTTATTTTTATAAATAAATAGCGCATAAATTTGTACATTGCTTACATTGTTCATTCGCTGCCGTATTGATCGGTTGTATGCTCTGTGTTCCCCCACACGAGTTCCTTGGCGCTTCCGCCGAACGAATCGATAGTATGCGGGGCAGAGGAGTCGTGATGTTCGAGCACAAGCACGTTCATGTGCTTGTCCATATGGATTCCACCTAGCTTGGCGACTACAGGAACGCCTGCGCTTTCTAATGCTCCATTCAAGGGAGCGATTAGATTGGAAGTGAAGTACTCCTTCTTGGTTTCATATTTGCCTTCAGGAATCGTTATCTCACATTCCACTTCATCCACTTTAAAGGATAGGCGGTTATTGGTTTTGTCGATGACGATGGGCTGTGCTTGAAGCGGTGCCGATCCCCATACTTGCGTACCTTGCTTGCTCATTTTTTCCCTCCTTATTGCCGATTGGCGTCCCTAGATTAGATGCGCACGACCATTTCGACCGTCACATTTTGAATGTTCCCGCCTTGCTTGACTACGTTCAGCCGGAACATATCGCCCGCATTGACATTGCTGCTGCTTACTGTCGACGTCCGGTCATCAAAAAACTCATGCGGTTTAAAGCTGAGTTTGTTGGATAGAATGCTGCTCCATTTCACTAAATCGGCTGTTTTCTCAATTTGTATTTCCGTGCCGGAATCGCCTGGAACGCCACAAATCGCCTCGACGGATACAATCTCGCCCTTGAAAGGGAACTTGGCAATGACGCTTTGCACGCCTTGAAAGAGGTAGGAAGGCAAGCAAAATACGATGACGCGGTCTTTCACGTCCAGGGGGATGCTCTTCAGCTTCACATGTTCGGCGATCGACATTAGCCCGTCCGCATGTTCGCTTACGACTTGAATGTTCTGGCCGAAAATATCGATCGGAATCCAGCTCTTGCCGTCAAAGCGGTATCTCATGCCGTCTTTATAGGTCTGAACCGTCCAGCCTACTTGTGGATATGGATATGTATTCGTTAGTTCCTTCATATCCGCTACCGGAGGCTTAAATACAAGCGTCGTCGTGTTATAGGCATGCAAGGCCTTCTCGGTGGCCAGCTTTGCGTCATCAGCAGCCTGATTCGCATTATCGGACGCCATGTTGGCAGCATGAGTGGCTTCCTCAGCGTTCTTGATTACTTGCTTCAAGTCGACAATCGCCGTATTGGTCTCCTGCAAGCGGTGGAGCATCTCGTCAATGATATCCTGCAAGGTCTGCACGACGTCGGGACTCCGGCTGACCATGGCATAGATGCGTGAAGCGGGGTAGAGGATGAACCCTTTCCCTTTGTACTTGCACAGCAACGTTTTCCCTTCGTGGGCGGGATGGAATTGCATGATGCCGTTGGAGTAGTTGACGAGAAATTCGTCAGGCGCGAGTGCGCTTCGATTCGTGAACCGCTCTTGGTCGATTTCGGTGAAGCCCTCAATCATGACTTTGTGCCCGTGTGACGGGATCTCAAGCAAAGTAATCTGATTGTTGATGATAGGCAAGGAGTCCATCCGGTCTTTATAAGGATCGTCCGGGGAGCCGCTGCGCCATATCGTGGTGACGGGATCGTTCAGTTCCAGGTGCGTTTTTATCTCTGGCATATTATCACCTCCTTAGCCGATGAATACATTGCTGCTTCCATCTTTGATTGTTGTAGAGACTCCTGCATGAGTGGAAACTGTGCTGCCTGTTACAGCAATTGGGCTGCCGTTAACAAATACGCTTTTGGAATTCCCAATTGTAATGCTTCCGGCTCCTCCTCCATCAGAGTGCTCTAAATCCCACCCGCTTGGAATGGAGTATGTTTCTGTTTCCGCCGTGGAATCACCTTGTCTAGCGACACCCATCCCGTTGACGAAAACATTTGATGAACCGCCATTTACAGCTCCGTTGATAGTAGCGTCAATACTATCATATTGATAATACCCTTCCGTCCACCCTTGGCATACTCCATCTATCCATCCGCCCGAGCATCGACGAGGGTGCCAATATTTAATCCTAATGTGGTTACTTGCTGCAGTTGAAGCAATGCTGGCCCCGTAATACGCGACTCCAGCCATACGTTTCACCACCTCCCAATTCCCAAGTGCTTAATTAAGTCTTATTTCTGAACCGGTCATAATGATCTTGCCTGTTGCATTCAGCACAATATCACCGTTGCTTTGCAGTTCCACCTTGCTTCCATTTTGGTTAACCATCCGGATGTTCGTTCCTTCTTTATTAATTTCAAATTGAGTGCCGTTGTGGTGCTTCACCTGCAAGCCATCTGATTCCACCTTGAATGTGCTGCCTTGAACATAATTGGTGATGCCTGAGTCTGCTAATGAAATTCTGACTTCTCGACCTGAGTTATTCGTGAAATAGATAAAATCGAGGGTTGTGTTCTTCTTCTCTATGAAGCCGATGCCCGATTTCTCGGGAATTGCGTTATCGCCGACGCCCATTCGAATTCTTGGGTAGGAGTCGATGCCCGTATTCTCAAAGCTCAACTCCATTTTTGTTAGTTTATTGTATTCAGGAACCATAGCCGGCAGATTCGAAATCCCGTCGATGCTTGCTTCGGTGGTCAGTCTTTTACTTGTGCCCTGTTCATAATAAAGGAGCTTGCCATCCGCCGTTTTCGCCTGAACTTCCGAACCTTTGCGCAGGCCAGTTATCCATTTCGCGGATTTTTCCGAGATATCGATATAATCTACGGTAACGCCGTAAGGATTGGCAGTATCTTTCGTTACGAGACGAGTCACAGTTAGATCGTTAATGACGCCATAATTTGCATTTAAATAATCGGCATCGATATTTTTGGCGCTTATCTGTCCGGCAATGAGTTGAAACGCATCTAAATCGAGGAAGCCTTTGTCAGTATCGATAAGCACTTGACCCGCATCCCCGGTTAGAGTCGCTTTGCGCGCTTTCAGATTCCCGTCCAGATCCACGCTGAACGGTGCCTTGTCGAACTGGTCGTGCCCCGCCCATATTCCTTCGTCCGGGAACACCTTGAATACTTCATTGCCTTGACCGATCTTCAAGCTGGAGCCTTCGATATGCCCGTCCTTGAACAAGGAATTTTTAATTTCCGCATCATCGGCGAACAGCTTGTTCATCCACACATTGCCGAAGTAATCGGCATGGAAGGGGGCATCAGCCCAGCGTGAATTGCCCAGAGCCAAGCCATCCTTGTTGATGGTAAAGACGCGATCGCCTTCGCCGGCTTGGAAATTGCCCTTCATATACAGGTCGCCATCGGACGAGGTGTAGAAGGTCTTGTCGAAAGTGCCGTTGCGGCTGCGCTCGATGACGAATCCATCCTCGCTGTTGACCGTGGTGCGGTTCACAATGGTGTTGTCGGCACACTCGGAGGAACGGTAACGGTTTACGACCATGCCGAACTTATCCGGTTTTGTGTCATACAAGCCAAGCCGCATCACTTCGCGTTCGCACCGATCAGATACTGTCAGCTTCGGACCTTCAATCGTAAACAGGCCATCGGGGTCGCCCACGACGACACGTTGTCCCAAAATGATTTTGCCGAGCACCTGCTCCGCGATGAGGCCGTCAGGCGTAATGGCCGTCTCGTAGCGGAGTCCGCCGCTGCGCGTCAGCCCGAGCGCGCCGTGCGTCGCCCGCAGGAAACGCTGGGAATCATGCGGGTCGATGATTGTGATACCTTTGCGATCGATCGTGACGTATTCGTTGGACGCCATGTTGATATTGTTCGTCACTTTATTCCAGAAATGCTCGAACAGCTTGCTCATTTCTGAAGTATCCACCACCGCCTTGCCCCATTTATGCTTGTTGCTGTCCACGGTAACGGAGGTGTTTTTGCTGTCATAAATAAATTTCTCCAGCTTCTTCCGGTCATTCGTCAAGTCCTTGGCGTTGCTGATCGTAAGCTGGATGCTCGAATTTTCGTAATCATAGCGGATTTCGGAAATTCGCGCTTCTATTTTGATGTTCAGCAGTTCGTAAGCAATCCGAACATAGTCACCGATGCCCAGCTTGTCCCAATTCCGCTGCTCTTCCACGATATCGAGAAAATGAATGATGTCGATGCTGAACTGGGTTTGCGGGAGCTGCAGTTCTTTGAACTTGCTCTCGGCCGCCTGATAGAGGTCTTCTTCCTCGACATATTTGTCGTCCGCAAACTCTTTTTCAATGACGTAGTAATTCAGCTCCAGCAGTTGATCGTCGGTAAAGTTGCGCGCGGGGGAGAAGTCCTGCTGCAATTCGGCAATCGCCTGCTGCACTTGCTCTAATTCATGCGTCAGATTCGCCAGCTCGATTTCGACGGCTTTCATCTGCATGTGCTTGTGATCCAGACTGAACTTGTCGATAAGCTCCTGCTCGTTGTTGCCCGCTTCGAATTCCTCCAGCGAAATATTGGCCACCTGCAAAAACACGTCAACATTCGATCCGCCGCGCACTTCCACGGCAACGTTCTCCGCCCGCTGCACCTTGCCGAGCAGCACCCACGCGCCCGATTGGACGGGCTTGGCGGCTCCATTAAGCGTAACCTGGACGCCAGCGGCAGAGCTTACTTTGCATAGCACCGCGTAAGGATAGATGTCCTTCACGGGGAAGCTGCGCGAGCTAGTGGAATCGTGAATATATGTCTCGAAAAACATTTTGCCGTCGAACTGCTGCGCAAGCATCGTGTTGGTGATGACGGCTTCGTTATTTTTCAGCTTGTGCAGCTCGACTTCCTTCTGTGTCAGGCTCTCTTCCAAGCGCTTCCGGGCGGCGAGCTGCTTGGCGAATTCCTCTTCTCTGGCCTCGATCCGTTCTTCGTAGTCAAGCAGGGCATGGCAGAGCGAATCGCTCATATAGTCGCTTGAGCGGATGACCGTGTTGCTCGCGTCCCGTTCAAATGGATACATGAAGTAGCTAAAATTCTCGATGTAATTTTGCCCGGTTGGGTTCACTTTGTGGATGCTCAGTCCATCCTGGCCAAATGCTTTCAGGCGGGTTACCATTTCGTCCGCTCTGGACTCCTTGCCGAGCGACTTCAAATATTTGCCGTACGAAAATCGCAGCCCTTTGTTCACGCCGAACCATTCGGGCTTCATCATGGATACGGTCCGCCGGTTCGTATCCCACTGCACAACGGCATTGTACGTCTCTGCAACCTGATAGACGGCATCCAGCACCGTCGTATTGCCGAAATCGAACGCGCGATAAGTAAGCTTGAAGTCCGCATCCAAATAATCGATGGTCCAAACCGTATTGAACAGCACGTCGCGCAGCACTTGCTCGGCATGGACCGATTCCACGGCGTAATCGCGAATCAGCTTGTCGCGCAGCTCATAAGGAAGGGCATAGCCATGTATTTCTTTGTAAGCAGTCTCGCCGTCGCCGTTCTCGTTCGTTGAATCAATCATATAGCGCTCTGTATGTTCGCCCAACACGACTTGGACATGATAGCGTTCCTTCAGCAGGGCGATATTTTTGTTGTTCGCGAGCCTATGATTGATGTCGATTCGATAGGGGAGCTTGAACGAGAGTTCATTGACGGACGACAACAGGATGGATTGATTAATATCGTAGGCCTCGCTCAGCTTGCTTATCGTCTCTCCGTTCGGCTTCACCAAGAACAGCTGCGGTTTGATCGGTTTTTTCAAGAAATCAATATCTCCTAACATCGGCTCACCTCCTTATTGAATGCGTTGGAATTGATATCGGAATTGGAAGTTGGCGTTCCCGCGGATTTTAAGCACATTTTTGCCGGGCGGAAGGTCCAAATAGTTGTCATTGAAGCTGCCGTACCGATAGGTGGCGGCCAAGCTCGTCTCGATATGCTCCTGCTCGCTGTTGACATATACCGTTTCCTGATCAAGCAAATCCGCAAAGCGGAACTCGGCGTTGCCTTGCGACGTGTTGACCACGGCAAATTCGCCTTGTCCTTGCTTGGTTATCCATATCTCCGGCTTGCAATTCAGATCGCCTTTGTTGTCGAATACGGCAACAGGCTCGAAATGCAGGGAGAGTTCGCGGAAGGCAGGGGAGACCGAGTATCGATCAGACTCCATAATGACCCGAAATCGGAGCAGCGTATCGTGCAGCGGCGTGTCGATCTCGGCGTCCGGAATGCTGCCGCCATTCACGCACGGCTTCCAATCACTCCACGAATATCCTTGATCCGTCGAGAGGGAGGTCTGCACATGGACTTTGCAGTTCGGAGGAGCATCGCTCTTCCACGTCATCTGCGTCAGTGCGCCGTCTCCATACAGGGATATATCTAGTGGGGGAGAAGTGTAGACGCCTAACAGGTTGCTTAAAGAAAGCCAATTTGCCATCGCTCACACCTCTAATCAATTTTCCCAAATGGTCTGAAAAGCGCCGATATTCCGCTTTCCTTCCATCTGGCAATGCGATATCCCAGCCATACCACGGTATTATCGTAGATGCTCGTTCCGCTCGTTAAGGTCCAGGCCGGTTCGGCCGCTCCGGCTTCGCCTTCGGTGATGCACACATAAAAACGGCCGTTGTCAACGGTCGGGAAGACGATATCGTTTTTAAAATACAGCTTGGACCGTTGCCAGGTGGAAGCGCCGCGCGTGTCTTGGACTTCCCGATCCGCAGCGGTCGGAAAGACGGGCTCCATCACGCCGGAATGGCCTGCTTGAATGCACGTGTATACATGGCCGTTGTCTTCAGGCGGAATGATATAGTCTCCGTTGCGATAGGAAGTCAGTGCTTCCCATTGAGGAGCAGTCCGTCCCGTACGTGTATTGACCCAGCCGGCATACTCGCCAATGGCGGGCTTCGAATTCCATATGATATCGTTCTGATCCCATAAGCCCTCTACAGGAGGGGACAAGGCATAATCTTTAGATACCTTATCCAAGGTCGAGAAGTTCTCGCCGAGCTCTTGAATCGTTTGATAGATCTCATCCGTGTACTCCGGGATGTGCAGCTTCAGTTTTTTCGTTAGTTGTGACATGTTGTGCTCCTTTCTTATGTAATATCCGGCCAGGCTGCGCCGGAATAGTCGCTCCATCGCGGCACCTTGGAGTCCAGCACGAGCTGCCCGGAGGCATCTTCGGCCAGGCCTGGCTTCGTGCCTGCGGAGAAATCGCTGATGCGATGGTCGAGACGGGTATCTTGCCATTCATACCAGGGGGATGAATAGACAGGGGAGTAAGAATAGGGCGAATCGCAGCGGAACGTGAGATTGACATAGCCTTGCGACAGCGCGTTATGAACCAGTGTAGGCTCATCGACTGCCAGGGCATAGAAGATGCGTTCGGGATCGCTGGAGAAGATCAGCTCCTTGTAATAATCCTGTTCCGTCAGCCATCTGGCAATCTCGCGGATTTGCCGCGTATCCCACGTCTGTTCAAAGGCGAATGACACTTGAAATTTAAGCGGGTCTTTCGCAATGCCTTGGAAATAAGGCTTGCTGCGTCCGCCGATGCTGACCTCTTGCAGCGTGCGCGGGGCCGCGAAAGGTTCTTCCAGCAAACCCGAGTTAATGTTTACATTCACGATTCCGTAATCGCTGCATTTGATCCCGGCATAGGAGAAGGATTCGGAAGATCTGATTGTCAATGGATGTCACCTCCTAAATATTCACGCCGCGCGCTTTGAGTCCATTGATTAAGGAAGCAGCCATATCGCCGCCGTCTTTTGGGCCGAAGGCTCCCGTAATGGCTACGTGCAAATTCTGAATCGTCGTGCCGGCATGCGTGGTGTTTTGCTGCTGCGTGAAGCTTGGCAGCTTCATGTTCCGAATGGAATCGACTACATTTCTAGTAATATCAACCACCTTCAATAAATTGAAGGAATCGGATTGATTCAAAATGATTTCTTTCTCGTGGGCGAGCAGGAACTTGCCGTTGTTGCCTCCCCAAGGGGGAGTCATGCCGCCTGACTTCGCGGAGAACGGCTTCATATTTTTTAACTGATCATAAGATTGATCCGGGAAATTGTATTTGTTGCGATAATCGTTGTTTAATTTGCGCAGCTTATTGATTTCTTCTTTGATATGAACGATGTCAATCGAATTGGGAGCGGTTCGTTGCAGCTGGATCACTTGCTTGGTCAAGGATTCGGCGCGCTGCTTATTGGCAAGGTACTCCTTCCAGCTTCTCTGCTTGTCAGCATCTTCGGTCTGCTTGCCTCCGCCTGCTTGTCCCGGCACACCGGAGCTGCCGGAAGGCGCTTTGCCGGACGAATCGACAGTATCGCGATACTCCTGCGTATTTTTATAATCCTGCTCAAAGCCGTATCTCATATTGTCAGCTATTTTCTTGCCGAACAGCTCGCTTTGTCCTTCGAGATAAGTAAAGAACGAATCATATTTCGATTGAATCTCGTCCAAGGCCGTATATACGGCGACTTTATCTTCGCTGAGCAGGGACTGCTTCATGTCATAGAAGTATTTTTCATCTTCTAGAATTTGCTTATAATGACGCTCGACTTTGCGTTTCTCCTGATCAAGCTTGTCCAGTGTGTCCTCGTGCTGCTTATCTGCGAGCTCTCTTTCTTTCTCGATCGTTCGTCTCCGGTCTTCGAGCTGATCGGAGAGGCCTTCTTTGACGAGCTCGCGCTCGCGATCGAGCTTGAACTTGTCGATTTCTTCATTTTTGGAATCGAGCTGCTCTTGCAGCGCTTTTTTCTTTGCTTTTGCTTCAAAGGAATTGTCCAGCGCCAACACATTGATTTTGTCGGTGATGTCCTGCCGTTCCTTCATCAATTTATTGAACTGCGCTTCGTAATCCTCTTCCGCATTGGCCCGATCCAGCGACTTCAGCTGAGCGTTAATGATGTCTTCGTATCGTTTTAGCTCGTCATCTAAATGTTTGACTTTATTGTTATGACGCTCATTTTCGACTCGTATTTCTTCTTCAATCGCTTGCTCCCGCAGCTCTTTTTCTTTCTGGAGCATTTTCTTGTAATTCTCGATGATGCTGTCAGCCCGATCGGATCTGGCTTTCCATTCCGCATTGTTCATATCGGCGATTTTCTTCAATACGGTGCGCTGATATTCATTGAGAGCATCAAGCTTGGCTTGGGTACGGCTCTTTTCCGTGATGGATTGGCTCTGATTTAATTTCCGCGTCAATTCCGCGGTTTGCGATTCAATGGATTGTGCAGCTTGGGTGTAAACGGAAGCAATGGCCTCGTCGATGTCTTTGGCCGCTTGCTGCTTCTCGGGCGTGTCCAATGAGCCCAACAGGCTTTTCTGGAATTCCAGCTCTTTAATTTGATCCTCGAACCCGGAGATGAGGGCGTCCGCTTGTTTTTTTCCGAGGTCCTCAGATTGAGCGACTACCTCCTCATACTTATTGTTTTGAGCATCCAGCAAAGTCTTCAGGTATATTTCCGCAGCCCGTTTCTGTGCATCCGTAGACTTGCTGCTTCGGATAAATTGCTGGGTTTTATAGATTTCATCATTGATTTGCTTTCGCTCGTTGACGATGTTCTGAACAATCTCTTCCGTATACTTAGCCAACAGCTCTTTTTCTTTCGTGGTGTTGATTTCACCTAGCATGGCGATTTTATGCTTGGACTTGGCTTGTTTATGTTCGCTGGTGCTTTGAATTCGTTCCAGGCCTTTGCCGAATGTGTCCGCTATGCCCATGACCGCTTGGTTCAATTTTGAATCTGTGTCATTGATTTGCTGGGGAAGATTGAGATATTGTTCGACAAAGGATTCGATCGTTTGGATAGAATGGCCTTGAATGGTTTCCGTGCCGCTGTTGGCGATGGATTCCAGCTTTTTGCCGACGTTCTCGATGACATCGCCGTTCTTATCAAGCAGCCCGGCCTTGCCAAGGACGCCTCTTAGTTCTTGCTGCTGTTTGACATGCGAGTTTTTTAGATGATCTAAGGCTTTCGTAAGATTGTTGTAGAGCGTCAGTCTATTTTTGAGTACTTTGTCGTAATCTTTACCGGAGGCGTTGGCTTCATCCTGCTTCTGTTGGTTTTTGTCCAGCGCCGCATTTGCTTTATTGACGGCGTCCTCTAATTTGTTTATTTTGAGACGGGACTCATAGGCAGCCTTGTCTTTGCTGCTGGAGGAGGAGCCGGACGAAGATGAGTTTTTCACGCCGAACAACCGATCTTTCATAGTTTGCTCTAGGTCATTAATGGTCTCTAAGTTTTTACCGTAATTTATTAAATCTTCTTTTGTTTTTTCCGCTTGCCGATTTTTTTCTTCGAAAATTTGTTTTGCATGTTCAGGTAAATGATTATAAATATTGGACGGTATATCGATAGTGGGTATGTCTGCTGCTTCCAATCTTGCAGTTGCAAGATCCTTGATGCTTGACAACTCGATTCCATAGTTCCTCAGTCTTGATTGCAGTTCAGTATGTAGAGTACCTGTGATTCCGCGTTCTGCCATGAGGGAGTCTCTGAGAAGATCTAACTTTTTTTGGCGAACGCTTTCTACTGCTGACTCCTCAATCGTCCATCCGTCTCCCATTTTACTTACCTCGCCGGCAAGCTCAGGGTATTTTTTCAATAGATCCGTTACGGCTTCAGCTGATAACTTTTGCCCTCGTTCTAAGTCATACAAGGTTTGATTCAAATATTTCAATTCGTTTTCTGTACTGTTGACGGTCTGCTGCAGATCTCTGCTTGCTGCATCTAACTCTTTTTGTTGATTTGTGATGGTTGAAAAGCTCACTTGTTTCACTATTTGTTCAAATAGGCCAAGCTCTTTGCTAGTTAACTCAATTGGGTGAGGAAGTTCTAAAAATGAATCTTTTAATTTATCGATATTATCGGGACTTGTTGAATTGAATACATCAAAAATACGGGTTAATTCTTCCTTAGTAAAATCGTAATTTTTTTCTGCAGATACAGCAGCTAATGCATCGAACAAGCTTCTCGTAGTGTCGCCGACTTTTTTTCCTTCTTGCTCCAAGTTGTCGATATGTCTTGCGAAAGAAGCTTTATTCGCTTGTTCTACTTTTTGAAATGCTTGATCGAATTCAGTGCTTGTATCGACATAATATTCGCGGGCTTCATTGAATGCTTTTGCAAGTTCCTCGACATAGCTTTGAATTTCTGCTTTATCCTTTTGGGGATCAAGAGTTTTATCGATTCGAACTCCCGTTTTTCTACTGTATTTCAATTCTAATGGTTCATTATTTTCTACTTTGTTGAGAATATTAAGATAATTTTGTTCGGCATTATTGTATCTTTTTTCGGCGGATTCTTTTTTAGCCGCTTTATCAGCCACATCTTTATCAATATTTTTTTTATCTTGGCGATATTCGAGATCTGCTTTCTCTCTTTCGGCTTTAATCTCTTTGTCCAATAAGGAGATGCGTTGCTGGATGAGTTCATTGTTGCTTGCATAGGCGCCGGATTGTCCGTCAATTGACTTGATTGTGAGTCCAAATTTGGTTTGCAGCTCATTTTCAATGGAAGCAAGCTTATTTTTTTCTTGAACATTCAAATTTTCAGATCGTGCAAGCTCTTCATATTGTTGCGATAAGGCTTTTAAATGATCAAAGTCACTCGATTTTTGGGCAGCTCGCTCAAAGGAATCATTTAGCCCGTCCATGCTGTCTTTTGTATCCGATGTTTTATTGATGAACCATTCTAGTACTGTACCGGCAGCAGCAAAAAGTAAACCAATGCCGGTTGAGGCAGCCAACCCTTTAAGTCCAATCTTCAAGGAATTGATAGCTGCCGACAGTCCTCTGACGCCCGTGCTTGCCGCTGCGGCTGCTGGAGCCACGCCAAAAAGCCCTGCAATCGTTATGGCGTTCGTCGCAATAAAGCTTTTAAAACCTGCGTTTAACATATGCAAAGCCGCTACTGTTGTCCCAAGCACGATTGGCAGCACGCCGAAGTGTTCGGTCAACCATGAGAAGACGTCGCCGAGCGCACTTGCCGCGCTAATCAACTGTATAAGCGAATCTGTAATGACGGCATCGCCCATTTTGAGAGCAAGCTCTTCCCATGCCGTCTTCATCGTATTGATTCTGGCTTCCAGGGACTGCATATAGATACCGTTTTGCTTTATGGCGGCTCCTCTGGAATGGAGGGAGGATTCCGTCGCATCCAAGGCCGTCTCATAATTATTCATCAAAGCAAGAAAGCTTGTTAATTCATCTTTTCCTGCCAGCGTCACGGCAATGTTCTGCTGCGTGGCGGCAGATAATGACGACCATTTCGCAGATAGCTCTTCTAAAATGGCGCTTGCCGTTTTAGCTTGACCGCTGCTCTCTTTGAAGGATATCCCAATATTGCTCAGTTCTGCCGCCGCATCGCTTGATGACATCAGATTGGAATAAATAGTGCGGATGGAATCGCCGACCGCCGCACCCGTCTCATGGGTAACCGTCATGATGGCGGTACTGTGGCCAATCAGCTCGTCCAAGGATACGCCGTATGATTTAGCCGTATATGCAGCCTTGTTTAACGCATCGGCGAGGTCGCTCGTCGTCACGTGATAGCGGTTGTCCACATCGGCGAGCTTATCGATAATGGTTATTCCTTTACTCGCTTCGATGTTGAACGCGGACATGGCCGTAGTAAGGGTTTGTACGGATTGGTCGGGAGTCAAATCGCTAATATTTTGAGTGACGACGGATGTTTTGGCTAACTCAAGCGCGTCTTGTTCCGAATAGCCTTTCTTGGCAAAGTTGCTTGTCGCTGCATTCAGATCGGTGATGGAGCGGCCCAACTCTTTTGCGGAATTTATATTTTTAGACAGCAAGCCGTCGAAGTCCGTGCTTTCGTTCATGACAAGCTTCAACTGCGTCATTTGCTTGTCAACTTCAATAATCGTGTTTGCCGTGAGTTGCAGCAGGCGGAGAGGCGTTTTCAGCCTTTCCAGAGCTGTCGACCATAAATTGGTCTTCTTCTCGGCGGATTGCAGTTGATCCTGGAAAGCGGCCGCGCTTGCCGTTGTGACGATCTTGCCAAGCTCCAGGCTATTATATTGGGACGTTAGGTTTTTGAGCATGCGAGAATGCTCTTTCGATTCCTGATTAAGCTTATGAAATGAAGCTGTAATTGACTGAATTAATTTCGATGGATTTTTGTCGATGATTAGTTTTACTTTACTAAGCTTGGGATGCTTCTCGATCTTTTTGATTGCCTTATTGATCTCTTCAACTGTCTTCGTAATATTCAAGGAACCGGTCAGCAGAGTTAAATCGGTTTTCATGGCTTCCACTCCTTTCCTTCATGATGAGCGCATGCGCATTCGTCAGCATGCTCATTCACTTTCTTGGGTGTCGTGCTCCTCCGCGATGGGGTGGGAGAGCAGGTAGCGGATTTCATACATCGCATCCTGCTGAGAGAAGCCTTCGACCGGCGTTCGGTTCAGAAATTGCAAAATGTTGCTGACGATGTTGTCCGACAATTCATATTTAGGCATAAACGTTCACTCCTTTACTAAGCGGTCTCTGTATGTTTTTTCGTATCTGTGTGTTCGCTGTTCCATTTTTCAAGCTCCCGATCGATCGCTTGGTTGAATACGCCGAGAGCGGCATCCAATTCCTCGAACAGCATGTGCAGCTCATCGATTTCAAAAGCATCCAAAATCTTTTCGGTATAGTCGCCATCATTGAGCAAATGAAGCATCTCCATATATTGCTCAAAGGTTTCAGCATCGGTCTTCAGCGACGTAAAGTACTTGATGGCCAGCATCGTTTCGAGGCCCAGAATCAGGCCGGCATCAAATGGCTGCTTGGTTGTCAATGCTTCGGTCAAGATGCGCAAAAGCTCTGCTTTGAGCTTGTTTTTCCGGGAAGGGCGAAATACGGTCTCGACATCGACCTTCGTGTTGTTGTCGAACACGACTTGTTTTTTAGGTTTGTATTTTTCATTGGTTTCTTTTTTTACCTGGGTCAAGGTGAGATTTTTGAGTTGTGCCATGTCGGATTCCTCCTTATTAAAATGAAATAGGGGAGGAAGAATACTCCCCTAAATAAAAGCGAAACGGATTCAACTGGGACAGAAGCGGAACGAACGCCTCCCAATCTTCCCCCCCAATGTGACATCCATTGGATTCTGTGCAGTGAAAGCAGCATGGAGACCGCTTAAGATTAAGTTCCATTGGAATATGTCCAATGCGATTCATTGCTTTTGCACTTATTCCGGTGTATGCACAGAAAAATAGTCAAATCCATTGGATCAAATCCAATTAACAGGCCGCTTAGCCGCGCAAACCCAACTTTCTGCTGCACATTTTCCAGTGGATCCGTCTCTTGGGCTGTTCCAGCAGTTCCACCTTTTAGGCGTTCCAGTGGAACCGCCTCTTAGGCATCTCCAGCGGGCCGCTTTTCAGGCCGCTTCAGTAGATCTGCCTCCTGAAGCCGCAGTGTCGATTAATCCTCGTAAATGACCATATCTGCCAGCGTGTCCACGCCATTTACCTTCGCAGGGAAAATATCAAACACGAGGGACAGCGAGCTAGGATCACCAGTAGGGCTCATCGTCAGGGTGAAGTTCGGCTGGAGTTTCGCCTTGTAATAAGTCATTTGCATCGGAACCATTTCGCCGCTCACTTCATCGGCATAGAGTGTATCGCCGACGATTTTCACATATTTCGGGAACGACTTCGCGTTAAAGGACAATTTATGAGCAGTCGTCGCCTGGAATTGATAATATACTTCCACTTCTTGACCTACAGCCACGGTGGAAGTGTCAGCAAGCTTCACTTCGGCAGAGGTTACCGACGCCACGTCTTGAGGGGAGCCTGTAACGCCGTTAGTAAACTCGAATACGCTAACCGCTTTATTTCCGCCAACTGGAGTTTTGCTCAGCTTGATTTTCTTGCCGTTCGATCCGTCACTCTCAACCAGAACGATTTCACGCTTGTAGATGCTTTGCGGGCCGTTCGTAATTTCATCGCCTGCCAGCAAGGCGAGATGCTGCATCGTAAAGATTTGCGTTTCCAGCGTAAGCGTAGCGCCCTTATCGCCATTCCATGCAATTCGGCGCGGGTTGCCGCTTCCGCCGCGTGCGTATACCGTTTCACCCGTCCATTCATTTTGTGCGGACGTGGCGTAGTCCATATATAAGATCGGCGCGTTTGTTGCGTAATCAATAATTTGTGTGTCCAAAATTTCGCGGGAACCGTATTTTCCTAATGTCATAGTGTAAATCCTCCTAATATGTCTGTTTAATTTTAAAAAAACTATAATTTGCTTTTAACAATCCATTCAGGCAATTGGTCATTTTCTTTCATGTAACCATTCGCCCAGACGGGCAGCATGCGGTTGTGGCTTTCCTTCAGACCGATTCGTTCGAACTGCTCGTACGCTTGATAGACGGTCAGTCGGCCGACATTAAATACATTGATATCGTTGCCTTCTGCACTGCAGAGGATGGACAAAATGTCTTTCAGTTCTAAGGCATTTTGCTCCGCATCATTGTATTTCCTTCTGGCCCTTTTCAACTTCTCGAACATGATTTTAGCTTTATTATTTTTTGGTTTTAATTCAGCTTTAGCCTCACTGACCTGGCCATTCAGCTCTTGAATGACACGGGAACAGAAACGATAGTTTTCTTTCGTAAGAAAAGGCCTGCCATCAACAACAAATTGCCGCGTTGCGCTATCGAACTGCACGTCATCCTTTGTAAAGAAGGATAGGGCATTGCATAGATAGGCCTTCGTTGTCTCTTCAAGCGTCAACAATTCATAGTCATCTGCAGATTCGATTATCGAATATCTGTCATCATCGATGCGAAACACATCTTTAAAAATTTTTTCTTTATCAAAAGAACAAAACAGCAGATAAATGTAATAGTTATGCTCGCCGACCTCGGCAATGTCATCAATTAGAGGAGAGTAGAGGCGGATTCCATGATCCAATGACACGGGTCTTCCGAGAAAAGCTGCTAGCCGGTTAATATGCATGTTGATCCCTCAATGAATGCTTATTATGTAGTGCATAGCTCATAAGTATCGTCTTTATACAATGAAGTTCATTGCGCACCACTCCGTTTCTAATATTTTAATTATGTATATTTTGCTTTTAATAATCAGATACGCCGCCTCTCTCATCCTCTCACTATATATAGAGGCATTGGAGGAAAAATGACCACTTTTCCATTTTAAAATTTTTCAGGTGTCTATAAGAGCCCCTTTTTACGCTTTGTTATGTATCTGTTATACGACACGCAATAGGTTTTCGATATTTTATCAGCGATGCTCTGTACCATTCGTTTCACTTGTCGCATATTGGCTTTGTTGGAATAGGTCTGCTGCACATGTTCGGTGGCGCGTCTGATGATTTCCGTCTTCGGATTTATCGTAAAGGTCATCAGCTTACACCGCTTTTCATGATCGGTCAGCTTGTCATCCGTTAAAATATCATTGGTCTTCTCATGATGGATGTAGGACATATTCATCCGATACGACTCACTTTGCTGCAGCAGGATATTCAGAACATCTCTTTCCTTTGGCTTTAAGTTGGTAATTGTAGCTAATTCCTTAACCTCCCTTAGTATTTCATATAAGTCTTCATCAACACGGCCGACATATTTTGAGCTCAGTTCAAAATAATGCAGCAAAATACCTTGAATATGTTCTCCCTTTTTAAAATCAATTTTATTGTCGCTTACTGAAGTATAATGGTCTTCGTCAAAATAACCGGTATCCTCATCCCATACATAGACGGAGGTGCCGCTCGATTCAAATGAAAAAACGCCGCGCAACTTTTCTCTAACAATAAACATTTCGTACTTTAATTCTCCAAGCAGCTTCCTCATTTTTCGTGCTTTGACATCGTTCAATGGCTGATTATTGGCAGCTGCTGTAGCTGTTGCCTGCAGTTGTTTCTCTAAATGATGAATATTCAGCATGATTTGTTGGAGCGGCGCATACTTCTCGATATCTTTTTTTGAAACCTTTCTATCTTCCTGTTGTCTTTTCTCGGATTTTCGTTTGATTAACATCTCTTGAATGCTGTGCTCTTGGAGGGGCAGCTTCGATTCTGGAACGTTCTCAAATACGAGCGCTTCTCTATATTTATTTGTCGATTTTCTATGCTCAGATAGAGTAGGATATTCATTTTTTATATTATTGCACTTGCCAGAAAGCACATCTTGTTGGTGCGGTTCGTCCCGGAAATCCGTAAATAAAATATAGTCGGCTATTTTGGATAAGCACTCGGAAAATTCATCATTTTCACATAAGAAATCATTATTTGTTTTTATATGTCTGTTTGAGAACTGCTTGGTTTGAATGTAGCTATGGAGCCATGATTGCTTGCGCAACACCTCTTCACACCATGCGACGCGTTCATCGCCATACTGCAAGGAATAATCAAGCTGCTGAAATAGTTGATAGAGCAAATCTTTTAAGCCTTCGTTTTTGATATCATATAGTATATATTTCTCTTCCATGTTCAATCGCCTCCTGGAGTCGTTTCGTACAATCATTTTACAGCATAACTCCAAGAAAAACAAACATATGTTCGCATTTGGTGATATATAGTTCTCACTTATATGAGCGTATGCTATTATATCCACGAAGAGTGTGGACTTGAAAGGAGAAGGGATAATGACGGAGGAATTATTATTATTCGATACGTTGCCTTCCTTATTTGCGGACATTATTAAAAATAAAGAACAACAAAGAGAGATTGATAACCTATTAGTAGAGAGACATTGCTTTCCAAGAAGCTTGTTTATTGAAATGTTAGCGAATTATGAAGTCATTCATAGCTTGTCAGAGGAAGAATTATGTGTGCTTACCTTAGCTTTGTACGAAGTAACCGGCAATGAGCAGGCTGCTCCCGCCCATTTTTATAGTAAGAGAGAAATAGCGAAAGCGGCTAAATATGAACGTCAAAGCAAGGACGACATTACGTTGCCTTATACGATGGAAGGGGTAATCGCAGCCCCATCGGGAAGAGACTTTGTCACGATGCTGTCTTATCAGGAGATTCGACGATTATGGAATTCCAAGGTGATTACGTACAATTTGCAAGCGCAACGATTGTCAAAGAATAAGCTGCTGAAGGACGGTACTATAACCGAAAAACCGGATATCAATTTGAAAAGTGTAAAAAATATTACACGCTTGATGCTTGAAGGGAAATATAAGGCGGATACCCTGCTTATCAATATATTAGTTGATGGACATGATCGCGTTGCATACGAAGCTGGCAGCTTAACCGTTTATGAAGGAACGACAGTCAATCTGATCGATGGGATGCACCGCGTCCAAGCGATATTGAACGTCCTTGAGGAAGAACCGGATTATGAAGGGATAATGAATGTAGCGATTAAATATTATCCGCTAAGCGAGGCACAATTTCTTCTTGGACAGATCAATACGGTCAATCGTTTTGACAAGACGCTAGTTAAGCATTATATGGCCGAGAGCATCGGTGCACAGGTCGCTAAAGATCTGATGCTGCTTCCGGAATTGAAAAAAAGAATATCTATTAAGACTTCAATCGATAAGAAGATGGATTACCTTACCAACTTTGCGGTCCTGTCTGAATCAATCGATCATATTTTCGAGCCTCAAAATAACAAAGATCGGTATGATATTACCGAAGTATTAAAGAAGTTTTTTGGCTACTTGATTCCCGCTTTTGAAGCAGAATTTGTAACCAATATGCAGGAAACGACGAAAAAAAGCTGGATTAATCATCATAATACATTTGTCGGGTTTATCGTCGTAGCCAAAAAATTGTACGACACGTATGGAAAAGATTATCCGGTCGATGAAATTGTTCGTATAATTGGAAGCATCGATTTATCTCGTGATGGCTCGCCATTCGATGAGCTGATGACGACACAAGGAAAAGTAAATTCCAACAAAGTAAAGCGTCAGATTAAACAGTTTTTTGAGCAAAAAGTTGAGGAATTCATGTAAATCAAGCTTTCTGGGGGTGTGGAACAATGGCCAATATCGTTTATGAAAATAAGTTTTACAATGAAGAAGTGAAGCGCAGGTTCATGCAGGAGTACGCCGCAGGCACCCAAAAAATAATAGCCAGACTGTTTAAAGTGTCTCAGACGCTCGAAAATGATGTAAACAAGGATCTGTATGACTTTAATCGCGAACAACTAAGACGCTTATTTTATTTGTACTTGCCCAAGACAGTGTACTCAAGCCGAGCCAACGTGACATGGGTGTCGAAATATATAGATTGGGCGATAGACGAAGGTCTGGCACATGGTCTCAATCCATTAGATGGGGTAGCGAAAGAGTGGAAAGAGCAGTTTGTTATCAAAGGGATAAAGAAGTATTGGACGGATCAAGAAATCGATAAAATTATTTTAAAATGCGTCAATGCCCAGGATGCCGTCATCGTCAGCTTATTGTTCAACGGCGTCCGCGGCGTTGCGAATAGCGAGCTGCTGAATTTAAAGAGCGAAGATGTGGATGCAACGAGCAATCAGCTGACACTGTTAGACGATAAAGGCAACCGCAGAACGATTGCCGTCAGCGAGCAATGCATTGATTTATGTGTGAAAGCGCTGCGAGAAAGTGAATACGAAAAGAAAAACGGGAATCCAAGCATCGATATTAAAGCTCCGACAGCATGGTTGGTCGAAAATAATTATGTCATAAAATCTTCTCACACCAGAACAGAGCATTTTAATGAGGCCGAAAAAAATATTATTCACCGCAGACTATCTAACATTGCCAAAGAAATTAAGGAACCGAGCTTCACGCCAATGAATATTCGCTACTCGGGGATGCTGGCGATGGCCAAAAATTTATACGCACAGTTCGAACGACTGGAACGAAGCGAATATAAGTTGATCATGAAGCAATTCAATGAAGAATCAGAACAGAGCGGTTATCGCATTCGAAATGAATTTTTGAATCTTCCTAAGCTTAGAGAGCTATATAAGTGTAACGAAAAGTAGGCGGAAAACAATATTGCCAAACTTATAGAGCGGCAAAAAACTATAAGATTATTTTAAAAAAATGTTGTGATAATAAACAGGTTGCTGTAATCCGCCATCATAAATGCCCCTTATACTAGAAATATAGAGGTTGTTCAACAAGTTCCATGGTCTTTTTGAACACGCATATAGCAGACAGAGGGGGGTTCTTGAATGGCAGCATGTCCAATGGTAAAGGAAGAATGGGGAAGCAAGCGAGATTATTTTTTATTGTGGTTAATTGAAGCTTGCGGCCTATGTACGGAAGGAAGCACGTTTCGTGCAATAGAGGAGGCCATCCAAGCTGAACAAGATGTTGACGATTGGCATCGTTTTTTTAGTGGAGATGTGGATGCGCTAGAGGAAGCTACAGACGATTATATTGGTTGGAAACGCAGTAACTATTCTGAAATTGAATTTATATTTGATTATTATAAAAATCGCATAACCGCCTTGGAAAAGCTGTTCCGTAAAAAGTGTTCAAGCTGGGAATTAGTGAAGCTCGATCAAAAAATAGTTCGCGGTGAGTTGTCTCCTTCCAGAGTATACAACATCTGTATCCATGACGAATGGTATAATTCGCTGAGTAAAATAGTACGAGCAAAATGGTGAGAGGCTGACAGCAAGCTTCTTCCTGACATTATAAAAGTAAAATATACATAAAATGAAGAGGTGATTCCTGTGGTCCCGAATTATGAGAAAACGATTAAGCGCGTATTGATTCCGCAATACAAATGGCATCAAGTGGAGGAGGAAGGACGCACCAAATTGGTCAAAACGAAAGAATTGCAGTCTGATGAATATGGGAGACCTAAGATTGGCGGAGTAGTCGAAGATCGGATGTTTCAATTTCAACATTTTTTATATGATTTTGAAAAGTATGGCGGGGCAGAAACAGATTATCAACGGAAAAAACAATATATGGCCCAATACGATTGGTCCAATCCTTCCTAGTGGAGTTGAACCGATGAATCATACCAATATCGATCCGAACGAGACTGCGTTCTTCATATCACTAGATTCGGAACAAACGTTAGCGTTATACCAATTGGTTTGCATGTGCTTCGAACAGGCACATCATATGCAATCGGATTTTGCGTTAACAACGTCCGAATACAAGTTGCTGGGCTCTCTATTAGCGAGAATGGAGCAAGCTGATTTTCCAGTCGTTCCACTTCGAAACTGCAAATATATGTATTGAAAACGAATGAGAATCCATGGAAATTTGCTGTAATAACTGTGGTAATTGATGTAAAGGCGTGTTTTATGCGCGATTATATGGTTTAATGTAAAGATGTGTTCGGCAGAATCTCCTCTGAATGGACAAGCCTGATATATTCTGGAGAACATGATAAGGAGTTGGATATGGCTAAAATAGTTCTCTCTATCTTGAGCGCATTGGTGTTGATTACTCCCCCGGCTCGGGAAGAAACGAACAAGGTAGCGCTGTTGTTGGAAAAATGGAGGGCAAGCAAAGCAATTGTCGTCGATATTTCACGTTCGTTTATTAAGGACAGATCTGCAGTCGTGCAAGCTAGCGAGGGGGTCAAGGCGGAACAGATAAAAACAAAAGAAGTATCCGTCCTCGGAGTGAGCGATAACCGTCGTCCGAATATCCCATCCGTCACATTGTCCGATGAAGTTCTGGATATCATCTGGAAGGAAACGAGCGCGGAAGGTATTAACTATTACACGTTCCTGGCGCTCATCAAAGCGGAAAGCAACTTCGACGCCAAAACCGTCTATCATAACGATAACGGTACGACCGATTACGGCTTGGTGCAGATGAATTCACGGAACATCGGCAGATTGGCGAAGGAAATTCACGTCAGCAATCTGGACGTATTCAATCCGGACCACAATATCCGGCTTGGCATTGAAGAGCTGATTGAATGCAGGGAATATTGGGAAGACACGTATCAGGGCGAAAAGCTGGAGAAAGCGATGCTGCTCGCATATAATCGCGGCCGGGCAGGCTCGGAGCGATGGATCAACAATAAAGGCACGATCGACAGCTCTTATACGAAAAAAGTGATGAAGTATAAGAAACATTTTGAGCGGGAAGCAGCAAAGCACTCGTAGTCAGAGCAACATGGATTACTAGGGATTAAAAGATGAGCCGTACTGGTGTCAACGATTACCGTAATGGGAAAGAGGCAAGCAGTGAGCGCAAAAGCTCACTTGATAACAATCGTACTTATTATTGAAGTTTACTATGAAGCACTTATGAAGCATTCTATTAACTCCGAATATATATCCTCCCATTCTCATTACGCCTCTTATTAATATGTATTACGAGAGCTCGATAAATCCCGTGCGCAACCCTGTCAGAGATGACCTATTAGAACGGCAGCAGGAACATCTCGGTGTCCGATCCGTTCCGAAAGGTGTATTTTCGCAATGCATCATTCTAAGGGAGAGGCAGTTAGCCCCTCCCTTATAATGACAAATATTCCCTGTTTTAATCGTCCCATTCGACTTTCAATACATTTCCTGTTGTTGCAGAGACATCGACTTGGGCTTCCTTTCCCTTGCCTGTCCGTATATCCACCTCGTATACATAGCTGCCGTCATCCTCGTCCAGTTCGACTTCCTTCACAGTACCGGCTGCCTCGGCAAGCGCGATCCGTTTTGCCTGCTCCTTGTTGATTTTCACTTGGGTAACGTTAGGTTTGGAATGGGAATCAGCACAATCCTCATGGTCCTCGTCATCGTGGTGCTGCCACACCTTTCCAGATTCTGCATCCACGTAAACGTCAGTCTTATCGTTGTCATAATCGAATTGGTAGACGAGCCGTCCGTCCTTTATTTCAAGCTCGATTTCTTCAATAGTGCCTGCATATGCTTGCAGGGCAAGCTTCTTCGCTTGCTCTTTGCTTATTTTCGCCTGATGCTGTGATTGGCTTCCGTCTTTGGTGCTCCACGGTTGGGCCGTAACGGCAGCTGCTCCTCCCAACGTCAATGCTCCAGCCAATGATAGGATAATGATCTTTTTCATGTTTGTGACCTCCTAATTTGGTTTAACTTAGCTTCATCATAGGTCGTCAACATGAGAAGAACACGATAACAAGATTAAAATTTGATGAGAGACAGTAATGCGATGACGAATGACCTCACGGGATGCTTCATGATCAAAAGGGAGATTTTTGACCAACCTTAAGTTAGTCTTCCCATGAGATGGACAGCACCTCTCCTGTGTAAGCATGAACCTCTATCTTTACCTCCTCTTTTTTATACGTAATGATTTCCACTTCGTAGAGAAGGGTATCGTCGTCGTCCTCCAGTTCAACCGAGTGCACTGTGCCTTTCACTTTAGCGATCGCGATTTTTTTTGCTTGTTCGGCGCTAATTTTCGGCTGTAATGTTGGCTTGTCTTCTGACGTGCCGCCAGCATCTTCGACTTCTGACATATACACGACGTCACCGGTGTCCGCACTCACTTCGACGATCGCTTTGCCGTGATTTTTGGTTTGGATGGTGACCACATATACTTCCTTGCCGTTGCGCTTGCTCTTTTTCACTTCCGTCACGTCACCTTGTGACTTCGAGAGCGCAATGCGCTCCGCCTGTTCTTCCGTCACAACCGGCTTAGGAGCGACATCGGGAGCCGGAGTGTTGTCAGTGACATTGCTGCGGGACGCTGCTACATGAACAATATTTCCTGTCACCGCATCGGCCTGAATGTCGTAGGCACCATTCGACGACTTCAAAAGCATGGTATATACAGCGTGTCCTTTGCCGCCACTCAATTCCAGCTTCGTCACTTTTCCGGGGTAGACGGCTTCGACCTTTGTCTTGATCTCTTGTTCGGACAGCAAAGATGGCCGCTGATTAAATACCAGGCAGGCTATCCCCGCAATCAAGAGGATGGCTGCGATGACACCGCCGAATGCAATGCGCTTGTTTCGATTCATTTTAGTAACCACCTCATCGCAGTGTCTTCACTGGAATCCTTACCATGAAGCTTGTTCCTGCGCCTTCTATGCTGTTCACGTCAATCGTTCCTGCATGGGCGTCGACGATTTGCTTCGCAATCGATAAGCCTAGCCCTGTGCCGCCGGTTTCCCGGCTGCGGGCTTTGTCCACCCGGTAGAACCGATCGAAGATGTGCGGGATGTCTTCTTGTGGAATACCAATCCCGCGGTCATTGACGCTGAAAAACGCACCAGCATCATCGCAGCCCATGTGCAGCTCGATAGGGGACTTGCTGTATTTCAACGCGTTATCAAGCAGGATGAACATCAATTGCTTCATCATCTGTTCATCGACGAAGGCACCTACCTCGCGCTCTTCACTGTACAACGTAATCGGACGGTCATGCACCGCCTGCATCAGCCTAACCACATCTTCGCCAAGCTGCAGCAAATCCGCCTGAGACAACTCAACGGCCTGCTCCATATCATGCCGGGCAAGCGAGAGCAGTTGGTTCGCCATCTCCTTCATCCGGACGGATTCGGAGTAGATCGCCTCGACGGACTCTTCCAGCACCTCTGGCTTGTTCATTCCCCAACGCTTCAGCATACGCGCATAGCTCTCGATGACGGTGAGCGGGGTCTTCAACTCGTGGGAGGCGTCAGAGACGAACTGCTGCTGCTTCTCGAAGTTGTTCTTCAAAATGTCAATCATGCTGTTGAACGTGTTGCCCAATTGAACCAATTCATCGTTTGCGCTGCCGGTGAGCTCAAGCTTTTTGAAAACTCCGTTGCGTCTAATTTCTGACATGGTCGCATTTAAAGAGTGTATCGGACGCAAGATGACATTGCTAAGCATTTTACCGGCAATAAAGGAAGGGATGAGCACGACGAGCGATGCGGCAATTAAGACGGCGAGCAGCAGCTTCATATTTTGTTGGGCCGATGCCAGGCTTTCCGTTACTTCCAGGGCGGCGATGCTGCCGTCACTCCAAATGATCGGGAAATACGACTTTGCGATGAGAGTGCCCTTCAATTTGGACAACTCTGTCGTTTGCGCGCTCTTATAGGTCGGAGCAATGCCCGCGAATTCCGGCTCCTTCGTCACCGTCACGATAGAACGCCCATCCTCCTTAATGACGCGAATCATGCCAGACGATGGCAAGTATGCGCGCAGCAATTCGGCAGCCGGGATTGCAAGCTTGGAAGGCTTCATGGCTTCGGCGATGCTCTGGGTGCGCATTGCAATCCGATCTAGCTCTTCATTCGTTATCATGCGATTGAAAAGGAAATAGATAGACGTGTTAATAATAAGGACGATGAATAGCATTCCTACCGTCGAGAACAACTGAATCTTGTGTTTGAGATTCATTGGAAGCTACTCCTTCAGCACATATCCCACGCCTCGCACGGTATGAATGAGCGGGGGAGTATAATCATAATCCATTTTTTTGCGCAAATATCGGATATACACGTCCACCACATTCGTATCGCCCACGAAATCGTATCCCCACACATTGCTCAAAATTTGTTCCCGGTTTAACACTTGGTTGGCATGCATCATCAGGAACTTGAGCAGATCGAATTCGCGTGCCGTCAGCTCGATGGGGACGAGATGACGTGTAACTGTGCGGGATTTCTCATCCAGCGCAAGATCGGCGATTTCCAGCAAACCTTCATTCCCATCGTTGCCTTGCTGCAGCTGTTGCCTAGTGCGAAGACACGCCCGGATTCGAGCAAGCAGCTCCTCGATCTGGAACGGCTTCGTAATATAATCGTTCGCGCCCATGTCGAGACCGCTCACTTTGTCCGGAACAGAGTCCCTTGCCGTCAGCAGAATGACCGGCGTCATATCTTCAGCTGCCCGAATGCGGCGCAGCACCTCGAGACCGTTGAGCCCAGGCAGCATCACATCCAGCAGAACGAGATCCCATTGCTGCTCATTATATTTTCGAAGTCCCTCGGTGCCGGAATGTTCGATGTCCGCCGTGTAGCCTTCATACTCCAGCTCCAGCTTGATTACGCGCGCTATTTTTACTTCGTCTTCAATAATTAAGATGTGTCCATTGTTCATCGTTGCATCTCCCGGAATATATCGTATGGGTCTATATTGTGCCGCTTCGGCAAAACGTGCTGTAATTAAGGATATCCCGTTATCGTGTCATGTTCAACATGAGCGGGGATGCCCGGTTGCATTTTACAGCGACTAATGATAAACTTCTATTCGCAAGGCTTTATCATTCATATATTTTGACTTACCTTCAGGGCAGGGTGTAATTCCCGACCGGCGGTGATGGGCGATGACCGAATCTCGGCAAGTCCTCAGTCCGTGACCCGGGCGAGCAAGTTCGCACGGTGGATCTGGTGCAATTCCGGAGCCGACAGTATAGTCTGGATGGGAGAAGGGGCGTCAGGAGAAGGACCTTTTTTTGGTTCTTTATAGTTCTTTTTTTCACAATGCGAAGTACACACGAAGCTGTGTGCAACGTTTATATTGGCGTATGATACTTTTTCAGCTGTTGTTCAAAAAGGACCTTTTTGAACACGCGTTTTTAGAATTTTCTGAAAAAGTGTTATTTTTACTGCCGATTTTTACGTCGCGTTTGCTTTGGCTAATTGTGAAATGAAGTACATACCTGTAAGCTCATATGCTCTAGCCCTTCGGAGGAACCGAAGGGCTTTTTTTGTTCCCGAATAACCCGATCAGGGAAGAATTGCAGGAAAGGAGGATTGAAATCGGTGCACGATGTCATAAATGATGAATTCTACATGCAGCTGGCGCTCGGCATGGCGGAACGGGCGGTGGGGCAAACGGAGATTAACCCTGCGGTCGGATGTGTCATTGTGCGTGAAGGCCGCGTAGTCGGACTTGGCGCACATCTAAAGCGCGGTGAAGGCCATGCAGAGGTGCATGCGCTGCATATGGCGGGAGATTCGGCCCAAGGCGCAACCGCTTATGTGACGCTTGAGCCATGCAGTCACTATGGGAAAACGCCTCCCTGCAGCTTGCGTTTGGTGGAGTCTGGCGTATGCCGCGTCGTCGTTGCGTGCCAAGATCCGAATCCGGCCGTAGCGGGGAACGGTATTTCACTGCTGCGCGCTAACGGCATCGAGGTTACCGTGGGGGTGCTGGAGGAACGGGGGCGCGAGCTAATTGAAATGTTCGCCAAATATATTACGACACGTCTCCCGTACGTTACGCTTAAAACAGCCAGCACGCTCGATGGCAAAATTGCGACGTCTGCCGGAGACAGCAAATGGATATCCAATGCGGAAGCGCGCGAGCGGGTGCATGCAATGCGTCATCGTCACCAAGCCATCATGGTCGGCAGCGGAACGGTGCTGGCAGACAATCCATCGCTCACGACTCGCCTCGCTGTTGCAGGCTTGCATCCGATGCGCCTCATTGTAGATTCCAAGCTGCGCCTCCCGATAGATGCCAGGGTGGTGACGGACGGTCTCGCACCAACGGTTATTTTTACGACCTCGCACGCAGATGAAGTGAAGCGGATTGCTTTACAGAAGCTTGGAGCCGAGGTAATTACGGCAGGGGACGGCGAACATGTGGATTTGCGGCAAATGATGATATGGTGCGGCCAGCACGAGATTGGCTCCGTCCTTCTCGAAGGCGGAGGCCAACTGAACGGAGCGATGCTGGAAGCCGGTCTCATCGACAAAGTCATCTTGTTCTATGCGCCGATTATTGCAGGCGGCAGCCTCGCGCCGGGAAACTTCTCTTTTGCCGGTGTCGAACGCATGCAGGATGCGTATCGGCTGCAGCAAGTAAAAGTAGAAACGCTAGGAGATAATATTTGCATTACCGGCTATCCATACGGGAAATCTTCCGAAAATGGGGGAGCTTCAGAATGTGATAAGGAGGTAGAGGACGATGTTCACGGGGCTTGTTGAAGAGATAGGAAAGCTTCAGTCCGTGACCAAGCGCGGTGAGGCGATGGTGCTGAACATTCAAGCGGCCAGCGTGCTTGAGGGCATGAAGATAGGAGACAGCATCGCTATCAACGGTGTCTGTCTGACGGCTACCTCCTTCAACCGTTCATCGTTTGCGGCGGATGTGATGCCGCAAACATTCCGGCATACGAATCTGAAAGATTTGCGTCCGGGCGACCCTGTTAATTTGGAGCGGGCAATGGCAGCAGACGGCCGCTTTGGCGGTCACATTGTGCAAGGACACGTGGATGGGATGGCCACCATTGTGAGCCGGACGCCGGAGCATAATGCGGTCGTGTTCGAATTTAGAGCGGCACGGCCTGACATGGCGAAATATATGATCCCGAAAGGTTCGATTTCGATAGACGGCATTAGCCTGACGATCATTCATTCTGAGCAAGGCGAGTTCGCCGTATCCATTATTCCGCACACGCTGGCGGAGACGGCGCTCTTTTTCAAACAGCCTGGCGATACGGTGAATATTGAATGCGACGTACTTGGCAAATATGTCGAGCATTTGCTTAACTATCGTATATCCTCCGTGGAAGACAAGCAGAACAGCACGGCAAAGTCAAGTTCGCTGAGCGCCGCTTTTTTGGCAGAGCACGGCTTTATGTAACCGATAAGGGGGAAATTCCATGAATGAAATCATTCACTTTGATTCGATCGAAGATGCTATTTACGATTTGATGCAAGGCAAAGTGATCGTAGTCGTAGACGACGAGGATCGCGAAAACGAAGGTGATTTTCTCGCGCTTGCGGATAAATCGACTCCAGAAGTAATCAACTTCATGATTACGGAAGGAAGGGGGCTTGTGTGCGTTCCAATTACAGCGGAACGTGCCGAAGAGCTCGAACTGCCGCCTATGGTTACACACAACACCGACAACCACGGCACCGCATTCACCGTATCTATCGACCATGTGGACACGGCGACGGGGATATCGGCCCATGAGCGTTCACTCACGATTCTGAAGATGCTCGATCCGGCAGCTAAGGCGCATGACTTCCGCCGTCCCGGCCATATCTTTCCGCTGATCGCGAAGTCGGGCGGCGTGCTCCGTCGTGCGGGACACACCGAAGCGGCGGTCGATCTGGCCCGTATGTGCGGTGCCAGTCCTGCTGGAGTCATCTGCGAAGTCATTAAAGAAGATGGAACGATGGCTCGTCTGCCGGATTTGATGGAACTTAAGGAAAAGCATGGTTTAAAGCTCATTTGCATCAAGGACCTTATTCATTACCGCAATGAGAAGGAACATCTGGTGCGTCGCGAAGTAGAAGTGAACATGCCGACCGACTTCGGCACATTCAAGGCGATTGCGTATACGAACGAAGTCGACAACAAAGAACACATTGCTCTCGTGAAGGGTCACATCGACGGTACGCAGCCCGTGCTCGTCCGCGTTCATTCCGAATGCTTGACGGGTGACGTCTTCCATTCTCACCGCTGCGATTGCGGGCCTCAGTTCGCTGCCGCCTTGCAGAAGATAGAGACAGAGGGAACGGGAGTGCTGCTCTATATGCGTCAAGAGGGTCGCGGTATCGGACTGGTTAATAAGCTTAAAGCCTATAAGCTGCAAGAGCAGGGCTTGGATACGGTTGATGCGAATCTGAAGCTGGGCTTTCCTCCGGATTTGCGCGATTATGGCATCGGTGCGCAAATACTGAAAGACATCGGTGTGCGTGAAATCCGGCTTATGACCAACAACCCGCGCAAAATTAAAGGTCTCGAAGGGTACGGGCTTGAAGTGGTTGAACGTGTTCCGATTCAAATGGAAGAAAATGAGGACAACACGCGCTATTTGCACACGAAAGCCGATAAAATGGGCCATATGCTGAAATTTGATTCGATTGAACAGAACGAACACAACCAATGACAGGCGCATTTCATTTGCACGCAACCTGCAATTTAATACTCAAACTCTATGGGAGGTTTCACCTATGCCACATATATTTGAAGGACATTTAGTATCCGATGGATTGAAATATGGGATTGTTGCCGGACGTTTTAACGAGTTTATTGTAAGCAAACTTGTATCTGGGGCGCTTGATGCTTTGAAGCGGCACGGTGTCAAGGATGATGAAATCGATGTAGCCTGGGTGCCGGGAGCATTTGAAATTCCTTTAATTGCTCAAAAAATGGCAGAAAGAGGCAAATATGATGCCGTCATTACGCTCGGTGCGGTTATCCGCGGATCCACTCCACATTTTGACTATGTATGCAGTGAAGCTGCTAAAGGCGTAGCGCAAGTGAATATGAAGACAGGCGTACCGACCATCTTCGGTGTGCTGACTACCGACTCCATTGAACAAGCAATTGAGCGTGCTGGAACGAAAGCCGGCAACAAAGGGTGGGAAGCGGCTGCTACCGCGATTGAGATGGCAAACTTGACGAATCAGTTAAAATAGTGCTTATTTAATGTAGTGCCCTTTTTGGGCGCTACATTTGTTTTTCACGGGAGGTTCACGGGGTGTCCGTAGTAACGTATAAATTGGATTTGTTCGAAGGGCCGCTCGATTTGCTCCTGCATCTTATCGATAAAGCGGAAATTAATATTCAAGACATATCTATTAGCGAAATTACTGATCAATATATGGATTATTTGCACAATATGCACGAGCTCGAGCTTGAAATTACGAGCGAGTTCCTCGTTATGGCGGCAACCTTATTATCGATGAAGTCACAGCAACTGCTCCCTAAACCTCCGGTGATGGACTGGGAAGATGACTTTGTGGATTACGATGATGATGATATGGATCCGCGTTCGGAATTGATTCGCAAGCTGATTGAATATCGCAAATACAAAGGCATCGCCGAGCATCTGCGCGAACGCGAGACTGAACGCAGCTTGATCTTTACGAAGGAGCCGGAAGATTTATCGCCGTACATGCCGACAGCTCAGGAAAATCCGGTGGAGGGGCTGCATGTGACGGATTTGATCGCCGCTTTCCAGAAGGCGCTCCGCAAGGCGGCAAGACGTACTCAGGTGGCGACCATCCACCGGGATGAAATATCTGTGAAGGACCGGATTCAAGATATTGTACGGGCGCTGCGCCCGGTCGGCAACGGCGGCAAGACGATGTTCTCCAAGCTGTTGAGCGAACAAATGTCGCGGCATGAGATCGTGGTTACGTTTCTCGCTCTGCTTGAATTAATGAAGATGAAGCAAATACAATGCTATCAAGACCAATTATTCGAAGATATCGTGATTCAATGGAACGGTGAGGTGGAAACGGATGGACTTTCAGATGTTGAAGTCGATTATTGAAGGTCTTCTGTTTATGGCGGGAGATGAAGGGTTAAATAATAAGCAACTGGCAGAGATTACGGAACAGCGTCAGGAGATTGTGCAAGAAGCTATCAACGATTTGCAGGCAGAGATGGAGCGGGCCAAGCGCGGCATCCAAATCGTCGCCATAGCAGGTATGTATCAACTGGCTACATTGCCTGATCATGCGCCGTATTTTGAACGCATGGCATATTCGCCTTCTCGTTCATCCTTGTCCCAGGCGGCGCTGGAGACGCTATCCATCGTGGCTTATCGCCAGCCGATTACCCGGGTAGAAATCGAGGAAGTCCGCGGTGTGAAATCGGATCGGGCGATACAGACGCTCGTCAATAAAGATTTAATAGAGGAAGTCGGACGGGCAGAAGCCATCGGTCGCCCCATTCTGTATGGAACGACTAAATCATTTTTGGATTATTTTGGTCTGTCAGCGATTCAGGAATTGCCTGAAGCTTCTTTATTTGAAAAAACAGATGGGTTAGAGGAGGAAACACAGCTTCTGTTCGAGAAATTAGAAGGACGTCAGCTGACGATAGAGGATGTGAATGAAACTGAAGGAGGAAAATAATGATGCGAATTCAATTTCACGGCCATTCCTGCATTCAATTGGAGACCGAACATCACCGTTTACTCATTGACCCTTACCTGACCGGCAATCCGGTCGCGACCGCCAAGCCCGCGGACATCGCTGTCGACTATGTGCTGTTGACACACGGGCACGGAGATCACATTGCCGACGCTGCCGCCATTGCGAAGCAGAATGATGCGACTATACTTGCCGTGGTAGAACTGGCAGAGTATATGGAACGGCAAGGCGCGAGAGCAGTCGGTATGAACTTGGGTGGATCCTGCACCTTTAATTTTGGCATGATTAAATGGGTGCCAGCACTGCACAGCTCTTCGTATACAGTGAATGGAGAAGCCATTTATTTGGGAAACCCCGCTGGGATCGTGCTGCAAATGGACGGCCTGACATTGTATCACGCTGGCGATACGGCACTGTTCAGCGACATGAAGCTGATTGGTGAACGTTTCAAACCGGATATTGCCTTTTTGCCTATCGGGAGCTTCTTCACGATGGATCCAGAAGACGCGCTGCTTGCCGCCCAATGGGTACAAGCCAAAGTCGTCGTTCCGATTCATTACAATACATTTCCTCCTATTGAACAGGATGCTTCGGCATACATATCCAGATTGAAATTAATCGGCATTCATGGCGTTGAGCTTCAACCAGGTGAATCCTTAGAGACGTCCGATTTAAACTTATAGTGGGCTAGCGTTTGAGCGGGTAAGAGCCTGTCTGTCAAAGATGTTCATCGTCTTTGACAGACAGGCTCTTTATCATGTAATGGATGAATCTTGAATCCTGAAAGTATGCTCAGTTGGATGAAAGGCCATAATACGGTTAGTTCAGGAAATGGGGGGAGGCATACCATATGATTATAGGGACGGTAGTCTTCATCGTGCTTCTTCTGCTGTTGATCTGCATACTTGCCTCATCTGTCGAGTGTAAAATTGTCATTCATAAGTCAGGCAAGCATGACCGCATTGCCGTATTTATCCGCTTCTTGTTTGGCCGGGTTCGATTGCGGTATGAATGGCGCTCGATTCGCTTTGTCGATTGGGACGAAGGCTTTAATATACGAGTTCATAAGAAAGACAATGTAGGAACCGGCCATGCCCGTAAACAGAAAGGGCGCATCAATAAGCGGATACTGCGTTATTATGCCGAGAAAGTGAAGAGGCTTCTCCATCATACGCTTGATTTTATGGAGTGGGTCGGTGAAGCGCTGGATAAAGTAAAGTGCGATTCGCTGATATGGGATACGGAAATCGGCCTGCGCAACCCTATGGCGACAGGAATCGTGTCAGGAGCTTCTTGGTCAGTAAAAAGCCTGCTGGTAGGATTTTTGACGAGACATATCCGTTTCTACCGCAATCCTGATCTGGATGTGATCCCGCATTACAATTATCCGTATTTTTCCACGAGACTTGTCTGTATAACAAAAATTCGCACCGCACACGCTATAAGTGTCGTTTTTAAGCTAATCATTCGCATCGTTCGCGCAGAAGGAGGAGTCAGAACATGGCGGAACATCCTATCGAAGGCTTAATGCACGCCGCGTTTGAGAATATCAAAGCGATGGTGGATGTCAACGCAATCGTGGGGGATCCGGTGCAAACACCTGACGGCAGCGTAATATTGCCGATTAGCCGGGTCGCATTGGGATTCGCTGCGGGCGGAAGCGATTTTCGCATTGAAGAGAAAGAACTCCAGCGTAGAGAACCTGGAGCGCAGCACCATCCGCCCGCTGCCAAGCCTTTTGGGGGAGGGAGCGGGGGCGGTGTATGTATTACGCCCATCGCATTTTTAGTCGTTGGTCCGCAAGGTATCAATGTAGTGTCGCTCGATAATCAAACGCATCTATTGGAAAAAATTATTGACGTCACGCCAAAAGTGCTGGATCGCATTGAGGCGATGATAAGACGCTCGCCATCCCAATCGAAACCTGTGCCAGGTGAAGATATCATTTTGCCGTAGAAGAACACGACACAACGATTGGCGTCAAGTTCACTGTCCTTAAAAAAGCCGTTCCCGCAATGGCTGTGAAGGAGACAGCGAGCTTGGCGCCTTATTGCGTTAGCCCGTTGCAAGCAAGAAATTGGACATATCTGGTCTCGCGTAAGCATACATATGAAACAACTTGACCGGTACGAATGTGAAGGAGGAACTTATGAACAGATTTCCATACGTGGGACAAGTTGCGAAATTGCTCCTCATCAGTATGGTGCTGATGGGAATGGGGGCCGTAGAAGTGTTCGGACAACCCGCTTCGCCGAACGATACGGAAGCGACTATCCAGACGACGAAGCCAGTTCCGTCCGGTCAGAAGCCTGCACGTATTTCACTGCCATTCACGAATGCTAAGGCTGCGGCATTAATCGATGTCAAGACAGGCCGATTGCTGTATAGCCATAACGGTGACGCGATGCTGCCAATGGCAAGCACCACCAAGATTATGACGGCGATCGTAGCGATTGAACATGGCCGTCTCAGTGACAAAGTGAAGGTTAGCGGAAAGGCGTTCGGAAAAGAAGGCTCCTCGATATATTTAAGGCTTGGCGAAGAGATGAGTCTGAACCATCTGTTGTACGGATTAATGCTGCGATCGGGCAATGATGCAGCGGTTGCGATCGCGGAACATGTGGGCGGGTCAGAGGAAGGGTTCGTTTATATGATGAATGAGAAAGCCAAGATGCTTGGGTTAGAGCACACGCAATTCCGCAACCCGCACGGACTCGATGCAGAAGGACATTACACAACGGCTAATGAGCTCGCCCAATTATCCGCCTACGCGCTTCATAACAGCATCTTTCGTGATATCGTGCGCACTCAGGTGAAGATGGCCCCGAATCCGTATGAGAAGTGGGATTACAAATGGATGAACAAGAACAAAATGCTTCGCTTGTATGAGGGGGCGGACGGTGTGAAGACGGGTTATACGTCAGATGCTTTGCGCTGTCTTGTCAGCTCAGCCACGCGAGACGGACAGCAATTGGTGGCGGTCACCTTGAATGATTCGAGCGATTGGGTAGACCACTCACGGCTGCTTAATTATGGCTTTCAAGCGTTTCCGATGACGTCGTTGGTGGAAAAGGGGCAGGAAATTGAAGGATATCCCTTGCAAACATCAAGTGAGGTTGCTTATCCGATAAGTGTAGGAGAGCGAGAGCGCATTGTGACGGCTGTGAGCATTCTGGACAAGAACAGTCTGGATGCTCGTTTAGGTCACCGCGGACGGCTCATTGTGAAGCTGGATGACAACGTGATCGCAACGGTTCCGTTAACGGATTCCAATGCCTCCGCCTCCTCGCCTGCGTCGTCTATGCCATCTTATGAAGGACAGGCTGCTACGCTTGTGGGCAAGTGGTTCGCAAAAATGCGCTATGTGGTTGGTTCGCTATTCGGCGCATAATCTCATCTTCAATAGGAGGCGGAAACGATTGTAAATGCCATTTGGATGTTTATGCTGCTAGTCGGCTTTATCGCGGCTGCTGCTCAAGGCCGTATTGAGACGGTCACAGAGGCAGTGTTCGACGGTGCAAAAACGGGGGTGACCGTCAGCTTCGGTCTGATTAGCGTCATGGTGTTCTGGCTTGGTATGATGCGCATCGCGGAAGACGCAGGATTATTGAAGCGTTTGGCCAAGGCGCTTGGGCCTATCGTGCGGTATTTGTTCCCAGATGTGCCGCGGAACCATCCGGCCTTAGGTTTCATCATGTCGAACATGAGCGCGAACCTGTTAGGTCTTGGCAATGCTGCCACTCCGATGGGGATTCGCGCCATGCAGGAGCTGCAGAAATTAAATCCGAGCAAAGACACGGCGAGTCCTGCCATGTGCACCTTGCTGGCCATTAATACGTCAAGCATTACGCTTATTCCGACGACCTTGATTGCGATTCGGATGAATTTCGGCTCGGAGAACCCAGCGGAAATTGTCGGCACGACCTTGCTGGCCACGATTGTCGCCACGTGTGCGGCCATTGCGGCGGATCGATGGTACCGACGGCGCAGCAATGCACCGCCAGGAATAACGACACGCCGCAAGTCTGGACTGCCGGCTCAAGCCAGCGTGGAGTTGCCTCCAGTGCCGGATTAATGATATGACGCGCGGTCGTATGACGGCATGCGCCGCCATTGCAATCTACGGACTTATCTATCTGCAGCTTCTGTAATGCTTCGGAAAGGACGGTTCGCTCATGTATTCTTTTGTTACCACGATATCTGCATGGGCCATTCCAGCCATTGTCGTATTTATTCCCCTATACGCTTATTTTCGCCGCGTGCCCGTCTATGAAACGTTCGTCGAAGGCGCAAAGGACGGTTTTCAGACCTCGATTAATATTATCCCAACCTTAGTGGGGATGATGGTGGCGATTAGCGTTTTTCGCGCCTCAGGGGCAATGGATTGGATGGTCAGTCTGTTCCGGCCGCTGCTCGATATGCTTGGTGTGCCGAGCGAGGTGATGCCGCTCGCTTTTCTGCGGCCGATAACCGGGGCCGGTTCGTTGGCGTTTACGACGGATTTGATTAAGACGTATGGTTCTGATTCACTCATCGGACGAATCGCTTCTACGATCCAAGGCAGTACGGATACGACGCTGTATGTGCTGACTGTGTACTTCGGGGCCGTAGGCATCCGCAACGGGCGCTATGCGCTCAAAGTCGGACTCTTCTCTGATCTGGTAGGCTTTGTGGCAGCCATTATCGTATGTTTGCTTGTATTTGGCTTCATATCAGGATAATATCTATATAGCTTGAAAGAAATGAATGACCAAGGACTGTCTTAAAAGGTCTGTATGACCTGAAGGACAGTCCCTGTTTTTGTCTGCAGAAGGACAGGTTGAGGGGAATCAATGCAGCACGTACTATCGAGAACAAGTATCCCTCACGTGTATTTATCTACGTTTGGGTCAGCTGCTTACGTATCTTGTCAATTCGACAACCAAATTTCGACAACATTTTGAACAGTCCTTCTTGTGGTATTGTTCACAAAAGGATATCATTATCATGAGGTGACAAACGTATATGGAAGAACGTTTACAGAAGATTTTAGCGAATGCAGGTATAGCATCGCGTCGAAAATGCGAAGAACTTATATTAGCCGGCAAGGTTGAATTGAACGGGGAGGTTGTTACGACTCTCGGAGTGAAGGCGAACCCTGCCAGTGATGTCATAACGGTGAACGGCAAGCCGCTCAGAGTGAAGACGGATAAAGTCTACTTGGCGTTTCACAAGCCGAAGGGTGTAATTACGAGCACATCGGACCCAGAAGGACGCAAAACGGTTATCGACTTTATTAAAGGCGTTGGCACACGTGTATATCCTGTCGGACGTCTGGACTACGATTCCGAAGGTTTACTGCTCCTGACGAACGACGGTGACTTAGCCAATCGCTTGACGCATCCACGCCATCACGTGGCGAAGATTTATCATGTAACAGTGAAAGGCGTTCCACACGGGGATGCGTTGGAGAAGCTGAAGAAAGGCGTCATGTTGGATGACGGTATGACTCAGCCTGCGGAAGTCGAATATCACGATGTTGATATGGAACGTAATATTGCAACCATTAGTGTCATCATTCACGAAGGGCGTAATCGCCAAGTTCGCCGCATGTTTGATACAATTGGTCATCCAGTCATTAAATTAAAGCGGGTTCAATTCGCCAATATTACGCTGCAAGGCATCGCGCGCGGGAAATATCGCCATTTGACCAAGTCTGAAGTAAATGAGCTGCAAATGGCGCTCTTGTCGAATCGTACCCCTTAACGGAACGAACCGCGCCATTATATCTGCCCTTGGCTAAGACACATAATTTTCATATTGAGGAAGATATGACCGCTGGTCTTTGAATTATAATGATCGTGAGTGGTGTAATGAATTTGTTGAAAATCTTCCTCTAAAATGTGAATAATGTCATAGAAGTGCGAGTTCAAAAAGAACCATTTTCAGTTGATGTCGAATCGCATCTTGGGATGCTTCGTGATCAAAAGGGGCTTTTTGAACAACTTCTGGAAAGGGCGTTGGTAATGGGCAAGCGGAATAAAACAACCCAGATCATCATCTTGGTCGTCATTCTCGTACTCGGCGGCTTCGCCGTAAGCTCTGCCTTCAAGAAGCCGGAGGTGCCGAAGGAAGGCAGCACGATCCCGGATCTCCCATTGCAGCAATTGAACGGCAGCGTCGTGAAGCTGGGGGATTACAAGGGCAAGGCGCTCGTGCTCAATTTCTGGGGCTCGTGGTGCGAGCCGTGCGAACGGGAAATGCCGACGCTGCAGAAGGCGGCGGATGAGTGGAAGGCCAAAAATGTTGAAATCGTCGGAATTAACTATGGCGAAGATCCATTGGTCGTACAAAATTATATGAAAAAGGTCAATGTGCGCTTTACAATGCTGCTTGATCAGAAGAAGAAAGTAACGGAAGCGTTTGGGATCCGACCGCTCCCGACCACATTTTTCGTGAAGCCGGACGGTAAAGTTCACGCCATCCATATCGGTGAACTCACCCAATCTCAACTGGATAAATATCTTCAGGAGATAACGGGACAATGATAATCGATAATGGAAGGAGGACAATGTAGTGCGGTTCGATAATACGAAATGCGAATGCGGCCACCAGAATGCAATTGGAACCGTTCTCTGCGAAGCGTGCGGGAAGCCGCAGCATGAAGAACCCGCATTGGATGAAGTCCTAGAGATGCGGTATGACGGAGTTGCGCGAAAATCGCAAAAAGCGAATCCGTCCATTATCGATCGCATTTGGAACTTTTTTTCATCCGTCAAGGTAGCGGTTTATTTAATCGTCATCACACTGATAGGCTCGATGTTCGGCACGATCTACCCACAGGAAAGCCAGTTCATCAATATTGACGCTTCGTTGTACTATAAGCAAACGTATGGGACAATGGGGCACATTTATTATTTGCTCGGCTTGTCCCATACCTACGAGTCTTGGTGGTTTATTACGCTGCTCGTCATGATTGGGGCGTCGCTCGTCATCTGCAGTCTGGATCGGGTGCTGCCTTTATATCGCGCCTTGCATAAGCAGAAAGTGCGCAAGCATGGGCAATTCATCACCCGTCAGCGCATTGTGTACCAAGGCGACATACAGGATTCACCGAATACTTGGCTCGACGGGATGAGCAAGTCGCTCAAGAAGCGAGGGTACAAGATCGTCCGCGATGAGGATGCGCTCTTGGCGGAGAAAAATCGCTTCAGCCGTTGGGGTCCATACATAAACCATATCGGGCTTATTATCTTTTTGTTGGCTGTTCTGGCCCGCAGCATTCCAGGATGGCATATGGAATACTATGATGCTTTTCCGCAAGGTCAGCCGAAGGAAATACCGGGTACACCGTTTTATTTGCAGAATGACCACTTTACGGTTGAATATTATGGCGAGGAGGACATGCCCGAGCAATTCGTCAAGGAAGGCCGTGTCATAGCGAAGTTGTTCGAGACAAAGGCGACGCTGTATCGCTGCGTGGATAAATGCGATGAACTCGCCGCCGAACCGGTACTAGAAGAAGTGATGAAGCATGATATCCGCGTGAACGAGCCATTGGAGTATGAAGGCTTGATGGTGTATCAATTCGACTTCGATCTGACACCAAGACTCGTCGCAGTAAAGCCAGTGCTGGAGAATCCGCAGACTGGAGAAGTGTACGGACAGTTCGAGCTGAAGATCAATCGTACGGAGACCCACTATGAAGTCGGTCCTTACACCTTAGAACTCACCCACAAATTTATGGATTTCGGACTTGATGAGAATGGGAAACCGACAACGAAGTCTCAAGACCCGAATGCACCTGCCTTTATCTTTATGATTAAAGGCCCGGGCCTGCCGAACGAGGGCGAGCCATACATGTATTTCCCTCTTCAAAAAGACAAAGTGAAGTTTCAGCAAGATGTCATCAATGGCGAAATAGCCAACAAGTTCGATTTGCATGTCCAATCGATGAACGATGTAACGCTGTCTGAATCCACCAGCTATCTGAATGTGCGCAAAGATACAGCGATGCCGTTCATTTGGATAGGAGCTGCCATCAGCATGATTGGCCTTATTATGGGCTTCTATTGGCAGCACCGCCGCATATGGCTGCGATTGGATGGGCAACAGCTGGCGCTCGGAGCGCATACGAACAAGAACTGGTATGGGCTTCGGAATGAAGTCGCCCGAGCTTTGCAAGCAGTGGACATTGAAGTCGATGCTAAATCTATCGATCGTGGGGGGAGTAAGGCGTGACGTCATTAGAATTGAGCCAGGACGCATATGTAGTCGCGTTCTTCTTATTTTGTATTTCATTCATCCTGTTCGTCTATGCGATGCCGGGCAAAAAAATGAAGACACACGACCGGGCGCGCCATGAGCGCAGGTGGGGCAGAATTTCATTTACCGTAACGGCCATCGGCTTTGGCAGTCAGCTCGTCTATTTTATCTCTCGCTGGATTGGAGCGGGACATATCCCGGTCAGCAACATGTACGAGTTCATGTCATTCTTGGCGATGATGATTATCGGCGCATTTGTCGTGATGTATCTCATTTATCGTTCGGCGGTGCTTGGCGCATTTGCGGTTCCGCTGGCCGTCATTATTATGGCTTATGCTTCTGTCTTCCCGAGTGAAGTGCAGCCTTTGATTCCTCAGCTCGATTCGGTCTGGTTGAAAATACACGTTACGTTGGCAGCGCTCGGCTATGCTTTTTTTGCAGTCGCCTTCGTAGCCGCACTGCTCTATTTGCTGCGGACGGTGCGTTGGGATTCGGGAAGCGACCGGCGTTCACAACGTTGGCTCGAATTCATAATGGGATGTATAATTGTTGTTATCGGCTTCATTGCTGTCGTATTCAGCTTCCGCGCCGCGGACTATGAAGTGATCGTCAATCAAAAAGTGGAAACGGTCGAAAACGGCCAAATCAATAGTAAAATAGAATCGGTTACGTACACGATGCCGCCTTTGATTGCACCTTACAACAGTGAAGAAAGCTCTTTAGAAGCGGTGCCGAGCTTTATCGGCATGAAGTTGCCGCTGATGGAAGCTCCTGGCTGGATGAAAGGGGTGCAGGCGGGACGTAAGCTGAATACGGTTATTTGGTCACTTCTTGCCGGACTTGTGCTGTATGCGGCAATCCGGCTCATCTTGCGCAAACCGATTGCAAAAGCTATCAGTCCGCTGGTGCAGGGGTTAGATCCCGATCTGGTAGATGAAATCAGCTATCGTTCCATCGCCATCGGATTCCCTGTCTTTACATTAGGGGCACTGGTCTTTGCCATGATTTGGGCACAAATCGCCTGGTCCCGCTTCTGGGGCTGGGATCCAAAAGAAGTGTGGGCGCTCATTACATGGTTATATTACAGCGCCTATCTTCACCTGCGCTTGTCCCGCAGCTGGCATGGCGCAAAATCTTCATGGTTGGCCGTTATCGGCCTCCTGATAGTGATGTTTACGCTTGTCGGCGTCAATCTCGTCATTTCCGGGCTTCATTCTTATTCGGGAGTCTGACCATTGCGCCGATAACGATTCGGTCGAACGACTGCGGCTTCTATCCTGCTGAACTTCAGTCGTTCATACTTTTAGATACCGTTGGAAGGAGAGTCGTTCATGTCCGAACAAGTGAACCGCATCTTGGTCGTAGATGATGAAGAACGGATTCGTCGCCTGCTTAAGATGTACCTGGAGAAGGAAGGCTACGAAATTGAGGAAGCGGAGGATGGTGAAATCGCGCTTCGCAAAGCGGTTGGCGAGGATTACGACCTAATACTGCTGGATGTCATGCTTCCTGGCATGGATGGAATCGAAGTGTGCACCCGCTTGAGACAAGTCAAAGCGACACCGGTTATCATGCTCACTGCCAAGGGCGAAGAGATGAACCGGGTGCAAGGCTTTGAGGTCGGGGCGGATGATTACGTGGTGAAGCCGTTCAGTCCGCGAGAGGTGATATATCGCGTCAAGGCAGTGCTGCGTCGCTCATCGGCTACGGCATTTTTGACGAACGATCCAAAAGCAAGCAACAACATCGTATTTCCTCACCTGATTATCGAGCATGACGCCCACCGGGTGACGGCAGGCGGACATGAAATCAGCCTGACTCCAAAGGAATATGAGCTGCTTCATTATTTAGCCGTGTCTCCGGATAAAGTGTTTTCGCGTGAAGAATTGTTGAAGGATGTATGGAATTATGAATTTTTCGGCGATCTGCGCACGGTTGATACCCATGTGAAGCGATTGCGCGAGAAATTAAACAAAGTATCACCGGAAGCGGCTACGATGATCACAACCGTGTGGGGCGTCGGTTACAAGTTAGAGGTGCCGAAATAATCGTGAAATTTTGGCGCAGTGTAGTCGGCAAGCTGTGGATGACCATCATCGGTCTCGTTGCAGTAGTCATGGCCACGTTGGGTGTATACTTGCTTCCATATATCGATAGCAACTTTACCCATCCTAACGATATAAAACAATTATTCGTATATACCGCTATTACCGGGTTCTCGCTCACGACCTTTTTCGCTTTGTTTCTTTTTACTAAAATTACGCAGCCGCTTCGCAAGTTGAAGCAGGCTGCCGATACGATTCGCCAGGGTGATTATTCGACGCGCGTCACAATCCCTTCCTCCGATGAGATTGGGGAATTGTCGCGCACGTTCAACCACATGGCCGAAGAGCTGAAGATGACGATTCAGGATTTGCAGCACGAGAAGGAGCATTTGGCAAGCGTGCTGCGGAGTATGACTGATGCGGTCATTACATTTGACGCTTCAGGGAGCATGCTTCTCGCCAACCCGCATGGGGAAGCGATTTTGAACCGTTGGAATTCGATGGAGTGGAATGTCGACGTAGAGCCGTCCGGTCCTTCATCAGTTCCCGTCCCGATGAAGCCGCTGTTCCAGAAGGTCATTCGAGAAGGCGAAGAAGTGTCAACGCGCGTCCATGTCAGACAGGAAGTATGGTCTGTCATCGTGGGGCCGCTTCATGCCGACAGCCGCGTGCGCGGCGCTGTAGCCGTGCTGCGCGATGTGACGGAGGAGGTGCGGCTTGAGAAGCTGCGCAAGGACTTCGTGGCGAACGTCTCACATGAGATTCGGACGCCGCTGTCGATGCTGCAAGGATACAGCGAAGCGCTGCTGGACGATATTGCGGCTTCGCCAGAGGAACGGCAGGAATTAGTTCAAGTCATTCATGACGAATCGCTGCGCATGGGGCGTTTGGTCAAGGATTTATTGGATTTGGCTCGCATGGAGGCGGGACACTTGCCTATGCATTGGAGCGAAGCGGATGTGCATGAGCTCATTCATCGCGTATACCGCAAATTCTCTGTTATTGCCAAAGAAAGAGACATACCCTTGCACATGTCATTGGACGCGGAGGATCCTGTCCTGCCTGTTGCGGACGAAGATCGCTTGGAGCAGGTGTTGACGAATTTGCTCGACAATGCGCTCCGTCATTCTTCGTCAGGGGAAGAAATACGAATTCGTACCGAACGAACGGTGTCGTCAGGCGGAGAGGAACTGCTGTGGATTCATATTGAAGACCATGGTCAAGGCATTCCTTCGGAAGACGTTCCCTACATCTTTGAACGCTTCTACAAAGCCGATAAGGCCCGTAAGAGAGGGGCTTCTGGCGGTACGGGGCTGGGACTAGCCATCGTCAAAAACATTATTGAAGCCCATAACGGCATCTTACGTGTCGACAGCGCGCTGGGACAAGGGACAACATTCTCCTTTGCGGTGCCTGTTCGTACACCAGAAGATGCAAAATGACTAACAAACGACAACTCCCTTCCCGCCATTTCGGCAGAGAAGGGAGTTTTTTGTTGAGATCTGCATCTCAGTTGCTGTCAGAGTAACGCGTTTTTTTACTATAAATCTTGTTCGTCGTGGAACAATTTTATAGAGGCTGAACACGCAAGTATTACGTTACTGCGTTACAGCACGATTTCCTTCGCTTTAATAATATCCGCATTGTTTTTCAGTTGTGCAAGCACATCTTTCGAAATCATCTTATCGACAGACAATACCATGATGGCTGAGCCGCCGACAATTTTCCGTCCGACCTGCATCGTCGCGATATTGACGTCATTGGAGCCGAGCAATGTGCCGACCGTTCCGATAACCCCTGGCTTGTCATTATGCGAGATGAGCAAAATATGGCCTTCTGGCGCGATATCTACCGGATATTTGTCGATTTGCACGATTCGCTCGCCGTATCCATTTAACAGCGTACCGGCTACCAGACGCTCTTCCGAACTTGTCCGAAGCGTTACCGAGAGCAGATTGGTGAAGCCCTTTGCGATGTGTGATTTTTGCACAATGATGTTGATGTCTCTCACTTTTGCCAAATGCATGGAATTCACGACATTAACGTCCGAGCCTAAATGCTGGGAAAGAATGCCCTTGACGATTTCGCGTGTAATCGGCTGCGTGTCCACTTCAGCCAAGTCACCAGAATAGTTGACGACGATCTCATGGACGGCACTTTTGGCCATTTGGGAGACGAATTGCCCCAACTTCTCGGCAAGACCGAAGTATGGCTGAATCTTTTTAAGAACATTTGCCGGCACAGGCGGCATGTTGACCGCATTCTTGAATGGTTCGTTGCGTAAAATATGAAGCACCTGCTCCGATACATCCACGGCCACGTTCTCTTGCGCTTCCACGGTCGATGCACCTAAGTGAGGGGTTACAATGACCTTAGGATGGTGCAGGAACGGATGGTCCGCCTGCGGCGGTTCCGCTTCGAAGACGTCGAAGGCTGCACCAGCAACGATGCCTTCATCTAATGCTTCGATGAGCGCATACTCATCGATGATGCCGCCGCGCGCGCAGTTAATAATGCGCATGTCTGGCTTCATCACTTCGAACTGCGGGCGAGAAATCATGTGGCGCGTCTCGGCCGTCAGCGGTGTATGGACGGTAAGGAAATCCGCCGCACGGATAATTTCGTCTACCGAACCGAGCTTAATACCAAGCTTCTCGGCTCGCTCCTCCGTCATAAACGGATCGAAGCCCATCACTTCCATCCCGAATGCTTTGGCCCGCTTCGCTACCTCGCTGCCGATACGGCCCATGCCGAGGACGCCCAGCGTCTTGTTCGACAGTTCTACGCCGAGGAACGATTTGCGGTCCCATACGCCGCTAATCGTCTTCACGTAAGCTTGCGGGATGTGGCGGGCAAGCGCCATCATCATCGCAAAGGCATGCTCACACGTCGTAATTGTATTTCCGTCCGGAGCATTAATGACAATAATTCCGCGCTGTGTCGCCGCCTGCAGATCGATGTTATCGACACCGACCCCTGCGCGTCCAATAACTTTCATTTTCTTGGCTGCTTCCATAATGCGCGGGGTAACGCGTGTCTGGCTTCGTACCAACAGCGCGTCATACTCTCCGATCATTTCCACCAGCTCGTCTTCCGACAATCCCGTTTGCTTTACTACCGTAACATCCTGTGCATCCACCAACTGCTGAATCCCGAAATCGCTAATCGGATCCGAAACTAACACTTTAAACATGGTTTCTCCTCCTTTAGATTTATGTTTACATATAAAAAAACTCCCATCCGCATACTACGACCGTAGTAAGGGACGAGAGTCTTCTTTCGTGGTGCCACCCTTATTCGCTGTTCGTTCACACAAACAGCCTTTTCATCTCATAAAGAGATAACGAATGATATCGGGTTCGAACCGTTCACGCCTACTAACTATTCGAATTCAGCGCAACAACTCCGGAACGCTGGAACCTGACAATCCACCGCCGATTCCCACCTAACATCGGCTCTCTGTAGGCTTCTTTGCCCGTTCGTTTCCTTCACCGTATTAACTCATGAAATTTTACTTAATGTACCATGCTTCCAGAACAGTGTCAATAGGTTGAAAAAACGAAAATGAAATCTTTGAAATGAGTGAAAACGCTTATTTTCCCCCGTTATAACGAACAAAAACACAATACATAGTAATTTACGTAAAGATTTTCTCTTTTCGCCAGCTAAGGTTGAATGATTCTTAAAGTTTCTGCTATGATTCATCTATTGGTTCATATTTAAACAGAATTGGTTAGGCAGGGATGGAATGAAACAAAAATGGAAAAACTTCAAGTCGCGACAGGTCAATGTACAAGACTTAGACGACCGCATTTTGCTAATTAACTTATATTTGACTCAAGCCATAACCCTTACGATAGGCTTGGTGTGGATTTGGCTGCAAGGAAGAAATCCGTTCAAGCTGCTAAGCTTGCCGGAAGGCTGGACCTGGTTGTGGTGGGGATGTGGCCTCGCCGTTGCTGTCGTACTGTTCGATATTGCGATATCCCGCTTCGTGCCGGAGGAACTGAACGATGATGGTGGAGTCAATGAGAAGCTGTTTCGCAAGCGTCCGGTATGGCACATTTTCGTCATCTCCTTTATAGTAGGAGTATGCGAAGAAATGCTCTTCCGGGGAGCTGTACAGCATGCGTTTGGCCCGTACTGGACCAGCATTATGTTTGCAACCATCCATGTTCGGTATTTACGCCACTGGCTCCCGACCTTGATGGTATTTTTAATCAGTTACGCTTTGGGGATCGTCTATGAATGGACGGGAACATTGTGGGCTCCAATTATGGCTCATTTTGTAATTGATCTTATTATGGGACTTATTATACGGTTTCGGAGGGAAGCATGAGCGAGAATCATTCAGACCCGTCCTTTCGAGGGTTCTCTCGCAGTCAAGACTCGATCGTACATAGCCCGGCACTGGATGCACTACGCCAATTGAAGGAAGATACGACGGACACATCAGAATCAAAAGTCGATCATCATTCGAACATCAAGACAAAGACAGCAAATCATCAGGCGGATATATCCGCTAGAGAAATGGCAGCTGTCGCTGCCGTTTCTCCATCTATAGATGAAGATGAGGACCGTTCTCTACCATCTCGTAAAGAATTGTATCCTTCCGACTATGCGAAGTTGACGAATTGGTTTTACAATGTTCTATTTTTGTTGTTTATCGGGTTATTAGTCGGACTTCTATTATGGGGACGCCACAAAATGGCGCTGGAGGGGTAATCCGCCATGCTTGCTGCTGCTGTTATCATTGGTGTTATCGCAGTTATCGGTGTTCTCTTCGGGTATATGCTGTGGGAAGCTCGGGGACTTACAATTACAGAAGAAGAAGTGGTATTAGAGCGGTTGCCGTCATCCTTTGACGGGGTCCGCTTGTTCTTTATTACCGATTTCCATCGCAGGATGTTGACACAGCAGCATATGTCGCAACTGGAACAGCATGAGAAAGCAGAGCTAGTGCTGGTCGGCGGGGATATGATTGAGCGTGGTGTTCCGCTAGAACAATGTTTGTATAATATGAGTTGTCTGCGCCAATATGCTCCGGTAATCGCGGTGCATGGCAACCACGACTATAAAGTGGATATCCGCAAATTGGATGACGATCTGAGGGATATCGGGGTTAAGCTATTGGAAAATGAAGCGATGCGGCTCGAGCAGAGCGGCGAATTCATATGGATTGTGGGCTGGGATGATTTCAGCTCGGGAAGAACCGACATCCGCCTTGCCATGAGCGAGCCGAGAGGCGAACCGAATTGCACGATCGTTCTTACTCATGATCCGCTGTCTCTGCGGGGGGTGGATGTCAAGGACATTGATCTGGTGCTGTCAGGACATACGCACGGCGGTCAAATATGTGTTCCGGGGTATGGTCCGCTGCGAACGGGCAAGTTTTACCGAAAATATTTAGCGGGCTGGTATGATTTTCAAGACGAAGCCAATCGGCGAACGAAGCTGTTCATCAGCAGGGGATTCGGCACGTCCCATCTGCCTTTTCGCTTGAACAGCAAGCCGGAAGCGCATTTTATAATACTCCGCTCCGGAGCCAAAGCCAGTGTTTCCTAAAATTAATCCGAATGCTTCGCACATCCGGCGCTCACACTACAACTGATCCTAACAAACAAGGAGGGAACAGCAGTGAAGGTGACATCATTTATTTCCGGAGCGGCAATCGGAATATTGGCGGGGATGTACATGGCGGATCGCCGTTCGCTTGCGAATCTGCAGTCCAAGCTTCAACTCGCAGGCGACATGGTACAGGATGTGATGGGGAAAGCGAAGGACAAAGTAATGGACTCCACGCTTACCAAGAAGATGTCCAACATGACGACGCTCATGGATTCGAAAGCGCAGCATGGTGTCGACGGGTTCAGCTTGGACCGGATCAAAGCATTGATTGATGGCGACCCAGAAGTTAGACGCAAAGTCGATGCCATTCTGAGTGAGAATGGACTGGCTCCTATTCCGGCGGCGTTGACATCCAATAAGTCGTCAGCGGCAGAGTCGGCGTCGCAAAATATCGCCAAGGCCCAAGTGGCGGATCGTTCGAAATCCGCCAGCAGCACCGAGCAACAATCAACTCATTAATCGTTTGCTTCTAACTGGAATGAACCTCTTTACGCATGTCCATCATTAAGGATTAATTATGGTTTACTCGATGAAGCAACCGCGTTAGAGCGGTTGCTTTATTTTTGTAATAATTGACTTTTCCATACATAACCTTGTACGTCTATTTTATGTAGTGCAAAACATTTGAAATAATGATAACATGAGTTACATAGAACCATTTTCAGCACATATTATATGTTGCTTCATAATCTGTTATAACCGAAGCTGTAAAGGAGGGTCCTGTCATGAAAATCGAACGTCTAAGTCAAGATAAAATCCGTATTTTTCTTACGTTCGACGATTTATCGGAGCGCGGGATCCAACGCGAGGATCTGTGGCAGGAAATGACTAAGCTGCAGGAGTTGTTCGCGGAAATGATGGATCAAGCGTATACCGAACTCGGATTTGACGCGACGGGACCGCTTGCCGTAGAAGTATTCGCAATGCCTGCACAAGGCATGGTCGTCATCGTCACACGAACCCGTTGGGACAGCGCATCACACCATGCTCACGGTGTGGATGAAGATGAATTGGACGACGTATACGAAATGGAAGTTACACTGGAGGAAAGCGACACCATCGTGTTCGCGTTCCGTGATTTTGAACATTTCATCGAAGCGGCTCATACGGTGAACGGTCAATTCCCCGTCTCCGGCGCGCTCTACCAATATAACGGACAGTGGATATATCACGTGGAACCGGCCAATATGGAGCCCCATCGCTTGCATGGCTTTATCGCCATTTTAGCGGAATATGGGGAAGCAACGTCGGTAACAACCGCTGTTTTGGAAGAGTACGGTACCTGCATCATTGCAGAAGATGCGATATCCGTAATTTGTGCTCATTTCAAAGCGCGACGTGTCTAAGCGCCGTGCATCGTCAACAGGGAGCGCTTATTGGATCATCAATATGTGAGCTCCCTGTTTTTAATTTGTCATCACTTGTCAACCAATATATGCTGACTTCCTCTCATTGGACACTACATAACCAACATCATAGAATCAATGAGCCTATCTAACTAAACTCTATGAGGTGAATCAAGATGTCCGCACAAGATCACAATTCTCTTCTTCAATCTACACAAGTTGTAATCGAGCAAGCTCTACATCGTTTAGGTTATGGACAAGACATGGTCGATTTGTTAAAAGAACCGCTGCGTATGCTGACCGTTCGTATTCCGGTTCGGATGGATGACGGTAAAGTGAAGATGTTTACTGGTTTCCGAGCTCAGCACAACGATGCTGTCGGTCCGACTAAAGGCGGGGTTCGTTTTCATCCAGAGGTGTCAGAAGAAGAGGTTAAGGCGCTTTCCATCTGGATGAGCTTGAAATGCGGAATTGCCGATCTCCCTTATGGAGGCGGGAAAGGCGGGGTTATCTGCGACCCGCGACGGATGTCCTTAAATGAATTGGAACGATTGAGCCGCGGCTATGTTCGCGCGATTAGCCAGATTGTCGGGCCAACGAAGGATATTCCAGCGCCTGATGTCATGACAAATGCGCAAATTATGGCATGGATGGTGGATGAGTATAGTGTTATCCGGGAATTTGATTCTCCTGGCTTCATTACCGGTAAGCCGATTGTGCTCGGGGGCTCTCAAGGTCGTGAGACAGCGACTGCGCAAGGCGTTGTTATGATGATCTACGAGGCATTAAAAGTGAAGGGGATCCCGCTCAAAGATGCGCGTGTCATCGTGCAGGGCTTCGGCAATGCAGGCAGTTATCTGTCCAAATTCATGCATGAAGCGGGAGCCAAAGTTGTCGGCATATCCGACGTGCATGGCGGGTTGTATGACTCGAATGGATTGGATATCCCGGATTTGGTTGACCGTCGCGATTCCTTCGGTACGGTAACAAATCTGTTCAAAAATACAATTTCGAACGAAGAACTGCTTATTCAGCCTTGCGATATTCTGGTACCTGCAGCGATCGAGAATCAAATCACCGAACATAATGCGCATCAAATTCAAGCGCAGATCATTGTCGAGGCGGCAAATGGACCGACTACGATTGAAGCGACGAAGATCGTTACGGATAGAGAGATACTGCTCGTGCCTGATGTGTTGGCGAGCGGTGGAGGCGTTATTGTGTCTTATTTCGAATGGGTGCAAAATAATCAAGGTTATTATTGGAGTGAGGAAGAAGTGATGCAGAAGCTGCAGAAGCTAATGACGCGCGGATTCCTAAAAGTGTACGAAGTACACCAGACGAAGCAAGTTGACATGAGGCTTGCCGCCTATATGGTCGGTGTCCGTAAAATAGCGGAAGCGGCTCGCTACCGGGGGTGGGTGTAAGCGTGACTTGTATTTCGGCCATGACTACTTTTGTTGCCAGCATCACAGAAACGGCCGTGCAAACAAGCGAAAGTACGACGCCAATCCTGCCATTGTTAACGGCAGCGATTGCCCCGGGAATTGCTTTGTTAGTTTACTTTTATTTAAAGGATCGATACGATTACGAACCGATTCATATGGTTATTCGTATTTTCCTGCTCGGATTTTTAATCGTATTTCCCATTCTCATTATTCAGTACGGACTTATGCAGTGGTGGGGAAATAGTCCTTATGTATTCTCGTTTATCATCTCAGCCGGTGTCGAAGAGTTCGTTAAGTGGTTTGTCCTGTATCATATGATTTACAACCATGTCGAGTTCGACGAACATTATGATGGGATACTGTACGCGGTAGCAGTCTCACTTGGTTTTGCCACGATTGAGAACGTGCTGTATGCATGGTCGAATTATACCTCATTCTCGCATCTGCTGATTCGGGCGCTGCTTCCAGTATCTGGGCATGCTCTGTTTGGTGTAATAATGGGCTACTATTTAGGAAAGGCCAAATTTTCAAAAGGAGGCCGTTCCCGCCGTTATTTGCTGTATTCCATAGGTATTCCTTTGTTCTGGCACGGTGTATATGATTTGATATTGCTTATGGTGACTCGTTATTGGATATGGTTCGTTGTTCCTCTCATGATCTTTCTCTGGTATTACGGGATGGGTAAGGTACGGCATGCCAATGCGCGCTCTCCGTTTCATTCTGTTAATCGCGAGGAAGAGATTAATATGTAGCGTGTTGGTAAATACTGTACACAAATGCTCTTTTTTTCAGTTTAATCACCCAAATAAGGAGGACTTGTGTGCGGGTAAAGGTAACCATTCGCTGCAGACAATGCGGTGAGAAATTTATTCTACGGGGCAGACGGGAAAGGGGCCGGGTCGAGACCGGCTTCAAGCAATGCGTATGTGACAATCGTGAAGATTTCGTAATTGATGAACAGCCCATATAGGATGCTTCGTGATCAAGGTCACTTTTCAGCACCGAGAAGGTTGCGTGAAGCCGAAGAAGGAAGGAACGGAGTGTAGGCAACTACATGAGTACCGTACTTCGAGGGTGAGTGCAAGATTCGATGCCGAATATGCTCCCAGAAAATGCTACGAGAACAAAAGGGTCACTTTTCAGCACCGAGAAGGTTGCGTGAAGCCGAAGAAGGAAGGAACGGAGTGTAGGCAGGACTACATGAGT
>NZ_JAMAWB010000021.1:0-120891 GCF_023713585.1 Paenibacillus sp. MER TA 81-3 | reverse complement strand
ATGCTCGCCTCCAGTGGGACAGTAAGCAAAAAAATACGATTTTCATTCGTGAAATCTGAATGAAAATCGTATTTTTTGATGTGTTCACATTCGGTTACGTACAAAAGCCGTGTTTTTCAGTGGCCTCCTCAAGAAGACAGGGTTTCTCCGCAAGGGAGCAGCACTAATTGGAATCCGGGTCCAGCACTGTATAGCTCCAGAATCCGCCTTTCGCATCAATATTGGCGCTTAGGGTCGGCTGGCCTTTCTTCATAAACGTATAATTATCCTTCTTGATGGCGACATCATAACCGGTCAAGTCGATATCGAACAGTTTCTTCACCATCGGCTTGGCTGCGGCGATGGCCTGATTCTTCGCATAGAACGGCTTTTTGTCTTTTTTGACGGCTTTAACCGTCTTGTTGACGGCTTCTTTGTGCCCCCATAAGTCGATGTTTGTTACCTTGCCCGTCTGCGACTCAATATCCACGACATAATTGGCAAAGGTGTCATGGAACTTCCACCCATCATACTTTTCACCGGCGTAATGGATTGCTACATCCAACTGCACGGCTTTGCCGCCGTTCATCGTCTTCAGCGCGTTCAGCCCGGCATTTAGCGCCTTCTTGTCTGTCGCCTGGTCGAACGGGTAACTAATCGTAGCATTTTTCGCTTTGAGTGTATCCGCATCAAGCGTAATCATGATCTCTTTCCCCACATTGAGCGTCTTTGAGCCATGCTTTACAACCATGTCTTTCCCCGTCATAACCCACTCATGCACCGTGCCGTCGCTCAGGAACTTCTTCTCCCGGCTGACGGACTCTGCTGCGAACGTTTTGTTCGGATCAAGCTTGCGAATCACCCGCGTCGCCGTATCCTTGACTGATTCGTTCAATTCACTCCACTTATAGTCGGCAAATATGCCCGTAATACCGCCTGTCTTCTTATCAACATGAATGCGCCCGCGTCCAACCTTATTCTTAAAGATCCACAGAGGTGAAATATCGCTAATCCCATTCTTCTCAACTTCCAATTCGACTGCCGAGTCGTTCAAGAAGGCGCGCAGTTCCTTCTGTGCCGCGTCAATGACTGACTGTTCCGGCTGGCTGTCGCTTGTGTTCACTGTCTCTTGGATAATGACGGTTTCGGCGGCATACGCCGCATTCATCGGATACGAAGCAAGCAGCAAGCTGGCGATTGTCATGCCCATCATCCATTTTTTCATTGTCATGTGTAATCCCTTCCTTCGATTGTTAGTGAAATTTCTACTCCTAATACAATCCAAGTTCAGGCTTTCTTACACTCACGCAAAAAAAAGACTGCCCGGCACAATTGCGGCAGCCTCTTCTTCTATTGGATGTATTTCATGATACGGCTCACATTATTTCAACGTTTCCGTCAATACAGGCACGATTTGCGATTTGCGCGATACAACGCCTTTGAGAACGGCTTTATTATCAACCAACGACACGTTGTATGCTTTCTCGACAGCATCTGCTGCGCGGCCAAGGGCCAATGCAACGGAGTCATTATTTAAAATATCCGTTACAACGAAGACAAACAAGTCTAATCCCTTTTCAGAAATAATGGTAGACAGGGCCGCTTCCACCTCAGCTTGGCGTGCTAGAACATCGTTGACATCCACGGCATTGACTTGCGCGATTTCCACCTTGGCGCTGCCCATTTGGAACTCCTTGGAGTCAAGCGAGACGAGCTGCGCAATCGTCTTGTCACTCAGATCCGCACCAGCTTTCAACATATCCAAGCCATAGCTTTCTGCATCCACGCCGGCGATGTCCGCCAATTCACGGGCTGCCGCCACGTCTTCTTTCGTGCAGGTCGGGGATTTAAACAACAGAGAATCGGAAATAATTGCGGATAACATCAATCCCGCAATTTCTTTGCGGATGGAGATGCCGTGTTCCTTGTACATTTTCTTAAGAATCGTCGCGGTGCAGCCGACAGGCTCGGCCCGGTAATACAGAGGACCGCTCGTTTCGAAATTGGCGATGCGATGGTGATCGATGACCTCTAACACCTGAACTTGATCGATGTCGTTGGCGCTTTGCTGGCGTTCGTTATGATCGACCAAAATAACGCCCTTCACTTCGTTCGCTACCGTGTCAACAAGGCGAGGCGCATCGAATTTAAAATGATCCAATGCAAATTGCGTCTCCCCGCTAACGCTGCCTAGGCGGACAGGCTCTACATTGAAGCCCAGCTGGGATTTTAAATCAGCGTATGCAATTGCGGAACAGATCGTATCGGTGTCAGGGTTTTTATGTCCGAAAATCAGAATTTTATCCATCATCTTACTCCTTTTTTCATATATTCTGCTGAGCAAAATTATACACCAGAACTCTTTCATAATAAAGGCGTCCTGATAAAAGCAAGCTAGATATGTACAGCGACCCTCGAACGGTTTCAAACATTTTTTAAAATTGAGAAAATCAGTTGAAGGGGAATGGGGAATTTCCACAGTCTTACAGGATGATATTGGGATTTCCAATTCATTCATCCGGTCATTCGGATAAGGAGGAATCGAAATGAAAACACGACAACGATACACCCGACAATCAGGTAAAAAGGGACTCCTTTGTACACTCGCGCTGGCGATGGCCTTGTCGCTGTGCGGTCCAGTCTACGCGGCGGAAGGCCCAGGCGCTGCCAAGCCTGCCTCGTCCTCCACAGCCGCGCCAACCGTACAAACACCGTCAGCAACTGCAGGGCCGACGGATTCGAAGGAAGTGGAGGCGTTCGCCGACAAGCTGTTCACGTCCCCACAGCTGAAGAACGTCCCCGGCGCCGTCTTCGTGGTCGTGAAGGACGGCAAGGTAATCTTGAGCAAGGGGTACGGCTACTCGGATGTAGCGGCAAAGAAGCCGATGGATCCCGAGAATACGGTCATGCGCGTAGCATCCGTCACGAAGCCGTTCACCTCCGCAGCACTGTTGCAGTTAGCCGAACAGGGCAAAATAGACTTGAAGAAGGATGTCGAAGCCTATATGGGCGGCATCAAAATTCCGCGAAAGATCGATGGTCCGCTGACGGCGGAGCACCTGATGACCTATACAAGCGGTTTTGATTTTTCTGATACCCCGAGCAACACCAACATTAACAACACGTCCGATTTCCTGCGCCAATTCATGCCGACCGTTGTACGCAAGCCCGGGGAGACCTATATGTATGACAACTTCGGCTTCATGCTGCAGGGGTATATCGTGGAGCAAGTTGCCGGCATCCCGTTCAATCAATACGCTAAGCAGCATGTGCTGGATCCGCTTGCCATGAACCACAGCAGCTTTGTTATGACGCCAGAGACGAAGGCCAGCTTAGCAGTCTCTTATGAGCCTACAGGCAAGGTCCTTCCCTACTATGAGCTTATGCCTGCGGATAGTCCGGATGGCAGCCTGCTCTCGACCGGAGGCGATATGGCGAAGTTCATGATTGCGATGATAGATGAAGGAACGTATAACGGCAAGCGCATCTTAAAGCCAGAGACGGTGCGCAACATGCTGGAAGTGAAGGTCTCCTCGCATTCAAAGCTGCCGAATGCGTCCTACGGTTTTGAAACGAGCTACCGCGAGGCCTTTAACGGCCAGAACGTCATCGGCAAAGGCGGAGATCTGCCAGGCTTCAGCTCATGGATGTGGCTGCTGCCTGAGCACAAGACAGGCGCGTTCATTATTTTCAACCGGAACGATGGCATGGCCGATAACTTCCGCGAATATATCTTCAAGTCGTTCATGGACCACTATTACCCGGATAATCGGCCGGAACCTGTCATCTTGAAGCCGACGCAAAAAGAGCTTAAGCCGTTCGAGGGCAGCTATCGCGACTTGCGCACAGGCTTCTATGTTCTTCGTGTGGAAGCGCAAGCGAACGGCACGCTGGAATTGGTCGATCCGTTCTCCGGGCGGCAGCGGTTGCGCCAAGTGGACCCCCTGCTCTTCATTAACGACCAAGGCCAACAAATCGGCTTCAAGCGGAATGCGGACGGCAGCATCGCTTATATGGACAAAGGAGGCGTCGCCTGGTCCGAGAAGCTGACCGCAACAGAGATCGCTTTCAAGGATATCGGAGCGGACCATCCGTATCGCTCCTATGTGCGCGACCTAGTTATGCGGGGCGGCATTGCCGCTGAAGCAGGCGCACGCTTCTGGCCGAGGAAGGCAATAACGCGCGCCGAATTCGTCTCGATGCTAATGGCCAGCATGCATTTGAAGCGATCGGCGAATCCGCCAGCCTTCTCCGACACGATCGGCCACGCGGCGGCACAAGACATCCAGACGGCAGTCGATTGGGGGGTTCTCACGGCAGCGGCCGATAAGCGTTTCGAGCCGGATCGGCCGATTACCCGTCAGGAAGCGGCCGCCCTCATCTGGCGGATCGCTTCCCTGTTCGGCGTGCCGAAGCAGGATGCGAAGGTATCTGGCGATACCGGCTCTTGGGCGCTTCCGGCCGTGAAATACATCGTTGCCGGCAAGAAGCACGGCCCGGAAGTAACGCCGAAGCCGGACGGCTCAGTCGATTACAACTCAACGCATGCCATGCTGCGCCAGGAGGCGGCCGCACTCATCAGCACGTTCCTCGCCAGCCCGATGCAGTAACGAGGCTGAAGCCTGGGGCAAACAGCAGCCCGCTAGAACCGGATACCGCAACAAGCCAGCCTCGGACGCACTTCACTAGCTTCCGAGGCTGGCTCTTTCTTTTACCGCTCCAATCGAGGCTCATGTCATGTCCGCACTCGCTTCACCAAACGCTTCGGCGCTGCCCGCAGATATGCTTCTTTAAGCAATTGTCCCAGCTCGTCCCAATCCAGCGGCTCGCCGGTCTTGACCGAGACCCAGCCGTGATGGCCGATATACGGAGTTTTGAAAAATCGGCCTTGCTGCAGCAGGAATTCCTCGGGTTTCCCGGTCCGAGTTGAAACTTATATCCCCCAATAATGGAGTGTTTTTACGTGACAATCATCTGAACCAGCTCCGCGGAGTCCTCATTGTCTCATCCTCATTGGATTTTGTGCCATCAAACAGAAGCGTATCCCTTTTTGCACTTGATTCCATTGGAATTTATACAGTCTTTTGACACGTTTCCGCTGCATATTGCTCATACCAGCCGGATCCGCTGTACAAATTCCAGTCCGCATCCGATTTAATCGCACTCTCCGCACATTTGACTGTATATTTTCCAACGGGGACAGCTTCGAGCGTATAAATCAATGCAACTCCGATTCCCATCAAGCGGAGCTAGCACATTGCCTCTGCGAAATGACTTATCGCAGAACTTTACGAAGCACAGCAGTCCCTTCCAGATCCGGTCCAAACACATCGGGAATGGTAGCAACCGGAACGAAGCCATTTTTCCCGTAGAAAGCGATGACATCATAATCTTCTGCGTAAGTCATCATGAACAAGCAATACGCTCCCCGGCTTCTCGCAACATCTTCCGCATGCTTGAGGAGAATGGAGCCCATCCCTTTTCTTCTATGCTGCTTGCTCACGCCAATATCAAGGACTTCGGCTCTAGCTCCTAGCGCGTCTATTCCTGCAGGCGCTTCTTCATGCAACATGACAACAATTCCTGCCGCCGCCCCCGCTTCATCCTGATAACCATAGAACTTGGCGCCCCGGCGAAAATGCGTGCTAATCCGTCTCCGCAGCCACTGCTCGTGCTCTAGATTGCTTCGGTTCAAGTTCACATGCTCCACCTCGGCGAGAATGTCCAAGTAGGGCTCAATATCTTCTTCCCGTATGTCTCTAATCATATGAGTATCGCCCCTCTGAAGGATGAAATAGTTATAGTCGGAATTATCAGATAGCCTTATAAGCTTTTGATGTTCGAAGCCTGACTTTTCAAGCACCCTTCTTGAGGCCGCATTGAACGGCTTGACGATGGCCACGATTTCTGGAAGGGTCGAGTGATGAAACACATATGAAATCATTCCTTGAACCGCTTCTGTCGTATACCCCTTGCTTCGATAATCCTTCGATATCGCATAAGCGACTTCCCGCTCCGCTTGAGGCAGCATGTCGTTCGGAAATACCCCGCACCAGCCGATTAATTTCCGGTCTTGCCTGTGCTCGATGGCCAACAGAACTCTGACATTATCCGGATTATAGGTGTCATAAGAGGAGATGACGAAATCCAGGAATCCTCTTATCTCCTCTTCGGACATGTTCCAGTCCGGGAGTATGTCCGTAATTTCCGTTTGACGGGTCAGTGAATATAAAGCGGGAATATCAGCCCTTGTGAACTCTCTCAATCGTAACGATTCCGTGGCAAAACCAAGCTGTTGTCTCATTTATAAAACACCTCTCAAAGTGAATGAAATTTCTGTATCCGCATTTGTCCAACAAAAAACGGAGTGCCCCAAATAGGCACTCCGCAAGTATATGCAATACTTTCGCTGAGTCCTTGCAATGGGTCAAAAGGGCACACTTCTCCCGTTGTTCAAACACGAGATTTTTGTGCTATTTGGCAACCATTACAAAGAAACTGGCATGAAGTATAAATTCCCCTTTCTAATATCCAACTCCAAATCTATCATAAATATAAAATAGCTGTAAACAAAATTTTCATATTGCGTGAACCTCCCCGCCCACAACCGACTCTAATGTATTAGATGCAATTTAACGAGGAGGAACTAAATATGAAACCTTATAAAATATTAATTGCCGCAACGATTGCTGCCGGTCTATTTATGACGAGCCTATCCGCTCTGCCGGTGCACAACATTGCTTACGGAGCGTAACAACAGAAGCAGGGGAGAAGATCAATAAAATAACTTTAGCCGATCTTGACCCGAAAGTGCTGGACGACGCCAAGCAAGCGTTAACAATACTTCAATTTGGACTTGAAAGGTTATGAGGTATCCGTAGAATATGATGAATATACGTTTGCCAAAAAAGGAAAGCCGACCGTCAAAGGTACGATCAATAATAAAGGTTAATTCTGGAAGATTATCGTTTCCCCGGCCGCATCCTGAACAGCGAACGGCAATTTTGCAGTAAGTCACAAAGGAGATTATAACATTGCAGCAGCTAGAGCATGAAGTAGAGCGGGTCCGCCAAGGCGACAAGGATGCGTTCGGAACGCTCATTCGGGCTCATGAAGCCTCCCTTTACAGAATAGCCAAATCCATTGTATCTTCGGACGAGGATTGTGCGGATGCAATTCAAGAAGCGGTGCTGAAAGCGTATCGCTCTATTCATACATTGCGGGAACCGCGGTATTTCAAAACTTGGCTCGTTCGGATATTGGTGAACGAATGCCGATCGATTTTGCGTAAGCGGAAACAGACCGTTCCGTTCATCGAGCTTCAGCATGCGCGTGCGCATGAAGACGATTACGTGCATATTGAGACCCAAGAGATTGTCGATTCGCTGGACGAAGACTTGCGCATTGTCGTCACTTTATTTTACATTGAAGATTTGCCTCTGAAAGAAGTGGCCGACATGCTGGATCAGCCTATCGGCACGGTCAAATCGCGCCTCTACCGAGCGCGTCAAAAACTGGCTGAACTATTGAATGTCACTAACGGCAGCGGAAAGGAGCTGACAACCTGATGGAGTCCAAAGTGGATGAAGAAATTCGTCAGCGGTTAACGGCAGGATGTGCCTCGGAGCTTCCCGAGCTGGTGAAGACGCGGCTGGAAGAGACGCTTCAATCCCTCGACGCTGTGCCTGTGCGAAGAAAAACGTCTAACCGCAAGCCATGGTTGGTTGCTGCCGCCGTCATCCTTATCATTGGCGGCACGCTGGCGTCCGGCTTCGTGTCCCCCGTAATGGCGGAGACGCTGAAAAAAATGCCGTTTATCGGCCAAATTTTTGAAACGCTCGGTGATGAAGGCCTCCAAAATGCGAACCGGAAAGGATTGTCCGTACCGGCTCATTTAAGTGCCGCCGATCAGGGCATTACCCTTACCATTACAGAGGTATTGTACGACGGCGTCCAGGTCGTGCTCGGAATTCAGGAGGAATCGGATAATGCATTACCTGCGCTTGACAACAGCTGGGACAGATATGAGATTGAATTACGTGACTATTATGCTGATGTGAGCGACATATGGACGCATAAAGCGACATGGATGATTTCAAAAACGCCAGCGCAAAATATTGGAATTTTGAAGTTCGAATCTGTCTATGGCTTGGAAGCGGAGCGTGACACCAAGCTGCCCGACGAGTTCACCGTTCCATTTTCAATCAAGCAGGTGGGAGAGGTAAGCGGGAACTGGGAGTTCAACGTCCCTGTCAAATTCAATGATTCACAAACCCTAAAAATAGTTCCGATGGAAACGAAGCAAATAAAGAATGGAAAGGGCTCTATCACCCTTCAATCCGTAATCTCGACGCCACTCGGAACAGAAGTGAGATTCAAGATTGCAGAGGATACCTCGCCGGATAAACATAAGAAAAACTGGAGTGGATGGAATAGTTCCTATATCTTAACGGATGAGAGCGGATTTATTATTCCATCGATGGGCGGTAAAGGAGGAGCGAGTGTTCAAACCGATAATAACACGGTGACCATGGAATTTGTATTTGATTACGCCCCATTGCCCGAGCATGCCAAAAAGCTCATATTCAAGCCCTATTATTCCGGAAAACGCTATGGAGACAACGCCGTTGTACTGGATCCGAATGCTTTGCCGGTAACCGTACAGCAAGGAGAAATCGGTTCGATTACGATACGAAGCATTGCGTTCAACCCGGATAAGACGGTGCTGCACTATGATGTTGAGGGCAACTCTCCGGAAGATCAAACAAACGCCATATTGCTTTTACAAGACGGTGAGCGCGTCTGGTATAGAAGCAAGTTATTGAAAGTAGAAAATGGGATATATTCGTACGTTATGGAATTTGATGATCAGCCACTGCAAAAAGACAAAGAAATCAAATTCTATACAAGCAAAATGCGGAAGGCCACCTTCTTCAAGGAACTCGAATTTGAAATCCCATTACGGTAACAGCATCGCGTCATGGAAGATGTCTGGGCCACAGATGAAAGACCCCCCCTAGAATGGACATTGAGCATATCTCAGTGTCTCTAGGGGGTGTGTCGTGTTATGGCTATAATAGCGCTTCCTTGTAGTAATCAATGACATTCGTCCGGCGAAAGCCGCACGACTCATACAATCCAAGCGCGCGCTCGTTGCTGACGGCTACCTCCAGCTCGAAGCACGCGATGTTCAACTCGCGCCGCAGCCGCTCGATCGTCCCGGCAAGAGCGGCCCGTCCTAATCCATGGCCCCGCTCCTCCGGGCGCATACAGAAGCCATAGATGAACGCCGTATCTCCCTCAAGCAGCACGCCAAGCTTGCCGACGGCTCTGCCGCCGCTCTCGATGATGTACGTCAGCTCCCGCGTCGATAGCGCCGCCGTCGCCAAGTCATCCGCTTCCTGCTCCGGCAGGCCGAAGCCGACCCGGTTCAGCTCAGCCAACATGGTCACATCATCAGACCCAGCTTCGCGCAAATGAATCTCCCGCTGCTGCCCGCTTGGCAGCGGCGCATTATCAGCATCTTTCCGCTCCATCACGTATTCGGAGAACGCATATGGCAACCCGCGCCGCTGCAGAAATGCAACGCCGGAAGCGGAATCCCGCGGGCAGATGTAAATGACTTCCTTCGGCCCCCGTCGAGATAACTGCTCAAGCGCTTCTTCCACCATTCGCATAAACATCCCTTGCCGGCGATAATCGGGATGCACCATTCCGCTCAGCTCTGCTTCCGCCGGAATAATGATATAGATGCCAAGGAACGCCACCAGCTTGCCATCCTTGTAATAAAGCACATCATTCATTTGATCCGCGGGCCGTGCCTGCAGCATATCCCAATTCAGCTTCAATCGGATGCCGTCATGCTCTTCACACGCTTCAGCCAGTTCACGAATCTCCGCCTGTTCTTGTTCGTCCAGTCCTTGCTTCCATATCAATCCTTGCCGCAACCTACCACACCTTTCATCATAAGTAAAAACAATCTATTGGCTCATACTTGATTAATATATTAGACAAGTTTCCATATTAATCCTCCAAAATGTTCTTCACATATCCGAAGGACTTGATAATTTCTTTATGAAAGCGAGCTCGTCTCCCATCGGTTCAAAAAAGATGACCAAAGGTCATCAATCGAAATCAAGAAATACCGTCGCATTGTAATAACGTTTCGCTACCGCTTGCAAATAGGAGGTTTGAACGGAAAGGGCCGAGATGACAAGAATATTGCTTACCCCTTTTTGCTGGGCCTTGGATATGCCCGTCATCGACTGGGCGACTCGATCGGCGTATGCCTTCACCATATTATCTAATAGCGTATCCTGGGAATTCGCGGTCGAAGTATGCCCGACAATATCGAACATCTGGTCATTATTCGCATCCAATTCTTCGAACATGGTAGAATATGCATAATAGAACTGAACAGGCTCAATAAATTCAGTAATGTCCTTTTCCCTGCCAAAAAACAAAGTATGGAACAGTCTGCGGATAGAAAGAAAATCCAAATTACTTTTCAAATCATCAATAATAAACAATAAAGCGGCTTGATTAATGGAATATTTTCTTCCTTCCTTAATGACAAATAACTCTTTAAAGTCACGTTTGACCCAATTCTGTATGGATGTAATCGAAACATTCGAATACTCGATCAGACTCCCAAGATCTGCAATCTCTTGCAAAGAAAAACCGTTGAATTGGATACCCTGGATGACCTTCTCAATGACAGGACGCATCTCCGTCGTCAAAAAAGCAGGGAGCGAAGCGCCTTTCTGACAGGCTTGCTGGTGATTTTTAGACCACGCCGTTTGTAGAATAGTTAGTGGCGACTGTTCGTGGTTTCCTTGCAGCGAAAGCAATAAGGATGACATCTCTTTTCTCGTAAGCGTCATTGACTCCATCATGCTTCCCTCCTCACAGCATATTACAAGTTCATGTGAACCAATCATAGCACCATTAGAAATCGCTTGTAAAGAACAGTAAAACTAAGAAAATGAATGCGTTGACTCTATTTAACGGAATTAACGTGCTGGTTTAGCCTTCAATGTTTGAAGCGGTAATTTGTATATCTATTTATAAGTTCGTATAATTAGTTCAAATGAACTCCAAAATCTAATATAAAAAGGGATGAGACAAAGTAATATGGGCATAGGATTTAATCTATTCATAGTTGCCATACTCATTGTGTTGACCGCCTTTTTCGTCGCTACGGAGTTTGCTATTGTAAAGCTCCGTTCCAGTCGTGTGGATCAACTCGTGCTGGAAGGACGCAAAAATGCATTGGCCGTTCAACGCGTAACTAGCAACTTGGATGGATATTTGTCGGCATGTCAGCTGGGTATCACCATTACAGCCTTGGGACTAGGTTGGTTAGGAGAGCCTACAGTAGAAGCCATGCTGCGCCCCTTCTTTGACAAATGGCACATTCAAAGCGATATCAGCCATGTCATGTCATTCTTAATTGCGTTTATTTCGGTTACATTCCTGCATGTCGTTATCGGCGAGCTTGCTCCCAAGACAGTGGCGATTCAGAAGGCTGAAGCTATCAGCTTACTAACAGCTAAACCGATTATATATTTCTATAAAATAATGTATCCTTTCATTTGGATCCTCAACGGTTCCGCCAACCTGCTAGTCCGTCTGTTCGGATTGAAGCCGGTCAAGGAGCATGAAGAAGCACATTCTCAAGAGGAAATTCAAATCATCTTGTCCGAAAGCTATCAAAGCGGAAAAATCAACAACACCGAATTTGGTTATGTGAACCGAATTTTCGCTTTTGATGAGTTGCTGGCCAAAGAAATTATGGTGCCACGCACAGACATGATCTGTTTATATACAAATCGTTCCCTGCAAGAGAATATGACCATTATTCGCAAAGAACAGTATACCCGTTTTCCGGTCGCAATCAACAGTAAAGACCATATTGTAGGTATGATCAACACGAAGCAGCTCTTCTTAGAATACGACAACAATCCGGACTTTGACTTCAAGAAGCTGGTGCATCCGATTCTCACTGTGCCCGAAGTTATTCCAATCAAATCGTTGCTAAAGCAAATGCAGCAAAAACGGGTTCATATTGCGTTGCTTGTAGATGAGTTCGGAGGAACATCTGGCTTGATTACGATCGAAGATATCCTCGAGGAGATTGTCGGAGAAATACGAGACGAATTTGACACTAATGAACGAAGAGATATCGAGAAGTTGGATGAGAACTGCTACTTGATCGATGGCAAGGTGAATCTGCACGAATTCAGCAATCTTACCGGAATTATTATCGAAAATAAAGAGGTAGACACTATCGGAGGCTGGGTATTCAGCGAGTTCCCCGATATTCAGCCGGGCACCGAAATCCAATATGAACATGTCAAAATGATTATTCGGGACATAAGCAAAAACCGGATCCGCAAAATTGAAGCGATCATTGAAGAAAATAAACCTGCGCCAGATAGCGAAGATGCTCCAGTGGAACAAAACTGCTCTATTCATTAATGCACAACCTTCGAAACCAAGTATGTGCTTGTTGTCAAGAACTTATTGCAATGAAAGGGTATCCGAACACCGGATGCCCTCATTTTGTGCTCTAGCTGTTAAGCTGAGAGGCGGTCACTTTTTGAATATGAATGAGGATGTCAAACGCCTGACTTAACGAAGTGTCCACATAGCTAGGTTTACTAGGATCGGCACTTGCAAATCCAATTGCAAAAGGACGATGTTCGTTCAACCATTCTTTCGTTACCCCGCTTGCCTTGCGCACATCGACAAAGTATTGGTCCGCATTGACTTCTCCAAGAGTATAATTAAAGCTGCTTAGATCGTCCGCTTGTATTTGATTGGCAACAACCTCATTATTCGAGTTTAAAGCATTAAACTGGCCTTCATACAAGGAGGTTCCGATAGATACATAGTGTTCACCGTAATACTCTGCCAAATGCTGCCCAGCAAATTTAGGGTATATTTGCGGCAGCATATTTGTTTTTGCAATGTGTCCATTGTGAGCCCATATAATCCTTTTTCCCATGTGTTCCTGGGTCCACAATTCCTTGCGACACAAGTGCAGTGAAACCTTTGCTTCGTCAAGAGGCTAGCGCGTTACTTGATAAAGCTTTTGGTTACCATGTATTACCGATAAAATCGAAGTGAATGACCCCGTTTGTCACTTAAAGGAGAAGTCAGCCCAATGCTGATATACGCATTAGGGCTGACTTCTGTCTTGTGCTTCCCCACTTTGTTATCGCCTAAACGACTCCCCGAACAAAGCGATCGGATCATTGGCAAAGAGCCTCTAAATGATGCAAGACAACAGATTTAAGCACGTCAGGAGTAGCGCAGCCAGGCTGCATGACAGCGTGCATGGCCAAGCCGTCAACAAGCGCATACAAACGCTCCGATTCGATCTCCCGGTTAAGATCGGGACGCGCCAATCCAGAATCAATAAGGAAGTCTATGCAGTGCGCAATGGTCGCTCTCAGCTCATCGTACACTTCATTGCTTAAAGATTGAAGAGCCGGATCTACGAGTGCCTTTGCCGTAAAGCTGAGCCACACCTCCATTTCTGCACTTTGCTCTTCATTTACGGGCAATATCTCATATATGATCCGCTGGATATCTTCAAGGGGGTTCCCCGAAAATTCGCTGCTTCTGATGCGGGATTTCACCCGATCGGATACCAGTTTCATTGAAAAGGCCAACAGTTCAGATTGGGTGGAAAAATAATGGCGCATCGAGCCCGCCGAAATTCCGGCTTCCATCGCAATGGTGCGTACAGATGCGCGCTCCATTCCTTCCCGGCGGATAACCCGCCAGGTGGCCTCCGCAAGTTTCTCTTTTCGTTCTTCATGATCCACAATTTTAGGCATGAGCTCAGTATAACAGATATTGCCTTTTTAATACAACCGTGCTAAATTAAATAACACAGTTGTATTAAATAAGGAGTGGGAGCATGATCGGATGGTTGATTTTAGCTTGTGAAATTGGTTTTTGGCTGTTTATCCTATTGGGGTTGTTCGCAAGATACCGGCTGCGTCAGCGAACATTGGGATCTGTGCTGCTGTTTTGCACTCCGCTGATCGATATATTGCTCATCGTATTTACCATTATCGATCTGAAGAACGGAGCAGCCGCCACTACCTTTCACGGCTTGGCGGCCGTATATGTCGGCGTGTCCATCGCATTCGGGAAGCGAATGATCCAATGGGCTGACGATCGATTCGCGCATTTGTTCGCAGGCGCCCCCCGCCCCCTGTCTTCTTCCGTCAAGCATGGCGCACAACACGCCAAACAGGAACGCGCCGGCTGGTATCGGCATGTTCTCGCATGGGCGATCGGCCTCTTACTATTGTTTGGCATCATATATAACGTGGGAAATGCAAACCAAACAAAAAGCTTGTTGAAAACGGCGCAGTTGTGGACGGCCATTTTAATCATCGACTTTATTTGGAGCTTCAGCTATACGCTGTGGCCGCGCCGAAGCTAGAAATGGCAAGCTCAGGACTGTCGCTCCGGCAGGTTCAATGCAAATAAGAAAGGATGCGCACAATGAACCGAATTCAATTGCTCGACATATTGAGAGGGTTCGCCATTATCGGCACGCTCGGCACGAACATATGGCTGTTCGCCCATCTCGGTAATTTGGAAGCCATCTTCCCCGATCCATCCCTGCATTGGTGGTCGTCACTGGACAGCATCATTTCAACTATCGTCATGTTTCTCGTTAACGGCAAATTTCTCGGCATGCTGACAATTATGTTCGGTGTAGGTTTGGAAATGAAGCGGAGGAAGGCAGAACGGCTCGGAACAGCTTGGCCTGGCATATATTTATGGACATCATTCTTGCTGCTTGTGGACGGCTTGCTGCATTATTTCCTTGTCATGCAGTTCGATATTTTGATGAGCTACGCTGTTACAGCCATCATCGTGTCATTCGTTGTGAATCGAACCCGGAAGACGATTATTCGTGTCATGCTGTTCACCGGAATCGTGCATTCGTTCATGGTAATCTCCGCTTTTTCGTTAATTACCTTGGCAAATGCCTCTGTGTCCACGGGGGACGCGTTCAAGAGTGTCATAGCGCTATTCCAAACAGGCACATGGTTCGAACAAATCGGTTATCGGTTTGAAACATTTTGGATGTACCGGTTCGAGTCGATCGCGATACTGCCTATGAATGTATTTCTCTTCTTGTGTGGCGTCCTATTGTTCCGTTCCGGCGCGTTCGCTGCGGACACGAACGGGCAAGCCATCCGCCGCAAGATGCTGGGTTGGGGGTTAGGGTTGGGAATTCCGCTGAACATGCTCATATTTGTTCCGGGGCTCTCGTTTGATATTCCGGTTCGCTATTTATTTGCGCCTGTGCTGTCACTCGGTTATATAGCGATTATTGCGAAAGTGATGGAGCTGAGTCGATGTGGCTGGTTGTTATCCAGCTTGGAGGAAGTCGGGAAGACGGCGCTATCCTGCTATATGCTGCAAAACATTCTCGCTTCCGTTATTTTCTATGGCTGGGGATTCGGTGTCGGAGCAACCTCTGGTTCGTCGTTATTTACCTTTTTCATATGGGGACTTATATCGGCTCTAATGATGGTATCCGCTCATCTATGGCTTCGTAAATTCACCGTCGGTCCGATGGAATGGGCTTGGCGGCGGCTGTCCGATCTGCCTGCTGACCGGAAACGCTCTCTTACCGGTTAGATGGCCGCGCTGCAGCCCCTTTCTTAAAAAGATGACTCCTGAGAATTCAGGAGTCATCTTATAACAGGAGGCGCGCAGCTGATTCCATGAATCCTTCGGCCCAACGTGAAAAAGAGAGGTCTTTATCCCAAGTCACCTGATTCGTCGCTTTGGCACATCCCCAGACTAATATCCGGCGATGAAGCATATGGACTTTGAATCGTTCCATGAAGGCCTCTTTGGTATCAGAGCCATCAAAATAAACGGTGAGGAACTGCCTTGCCAGCTCTTCTTCTCCGTTCTCTACATACATTTCGGTCATTCGGGGCAAGTCCGCCACTCCATCACCAAAATAGGAGGTGGTAAAGTCAAACACGCCGCTTACCTTCCATCCATCCGTATTTTGCTGCAACAGGAAGTTCTCTGGTTTAAAATCGCCCATAACGAAACATGGAGAGTGCAATTCATCAAATGCAGCAGCCGAGCTTGCCAATACATTTTCAACCCATTCCATGTCTTCACCAGTAATTACTGAATACTTCTTAGCATCATCGAGCCAATATCGAACGGTGTTGTACAACCATGTTTTGTAGGAGCCTTCAAAGGGGCGCACCAGGTGATTATCGGGATTGAACTCCCCGTATTGTTCCACTTTCCAGCTATGTAACTCGACTAAGGTTGCGGCCAGCAATTGCGCTATTTCTTTTTTGTCTTCTGCGTGAAGGCTTGCTTGCAATTGCGGCGCGTTCAGATGCGTCCCGGGCAGACGAGACATCAAGGAATAGCTCCAGCCGAAAATATCATCCGATTCATCGATCAAATAGGGAGCAGGAACAGCCACATTCGTCCGTTTGTCCAAGTGCTCTACGAAGAATTTTTCCTCTTTGAATTGCCCCTGAAAAATGGGATTCCCTTTAAAAACAAACTCACCCGCAGAGGATGTGACAAACATGGTTTGGCCCATCACGCCGTGTGCTGTTTTTTCCGAAGAAATAAGCTTCCCGAGATGAAATCGGTCAAGCATGAGCTGTAATTGATGGTCCTCGATATCTCCCAATTTATTAGAGGAAAAATATATTTTCGTAGTCAATTTATTGTCTCCCCGTCTGTATATGATGCCTTATGATGCCTACGAATGCCCATGAGTCCACCCATATGCTCACTTCTTTATGGCGTGCGCAATTTCATAAGGCACCAAGGTGTTGTTGACTTCATTTGCAATTGCTTGAACATGATCAAAGAGAAAAAAGTGTCCTCCTTGAAACTCATGGAGTCTGCACGATTTGGAAGTATGGGTTCCCCATCCCTGCACTTCATTGACAAAGGATTCGCCGCTCCCATACCAAATGCTCATATCCGTGTGCAACTTGTCCGCCTTCTCTTCATATTCGTACTGCTCAATAATCATGAAGTCGTGCCGCAAAATAGGCAAAAACAAATTAATTAGTTCTTTGTTCTGGAAAAACTCTTGCGGCGTTCCTTCCAGCTCTTCAATTTCTTTCAGAAATTGTTCTTCCGGCAGGTCGTGAATCGGCTTATCCTTCTTCCTCAGGTGGGGAGCGGTGCTGCCTGAGCAGAATAAATGAACAGGCAGCGGATGTCCCTGCTGCCGCATATAATGGCACAGCTCATACACAATAACTGCCCCCATGCTGTGCCCCCACAGAGCATATGAACCGTTATCGACATGTGGAATAATCTGTTCTGCAATATCTTCGACGGCATCACGAATCGACTTATAGAAGGGGCCGCCAAAACGTTTGCCCCTGCCCGCCAATTCCAACGGTATAAGCTCTATGGCATCACCCATGACATTTTTCCATGGGTTGTATATCATTGCGGAGCCTCCTGCATATGGAACGCAAAATAGTTTTACTTTACTCATGACACACTCCTATCGATACCGATATGATATTTGCCGTAGCTGCACGGCTTCTTGTTCCGGTTCGCCTGTATCCTAAATCATACTAAATATAGGATGTCGAAGTAAGGTGGAATTTGTAGATTTACAAACATTTATGCGCCCCGCGATTTTGATTACAGGGTTTGCCCGCTGTCCACTGTAATGATTTGACCTGTCATCGATTCTTGTTCCAGCACCGAACAGATGAGATGGGCGATATCCTCTGGTGTCGAAATGCGCTGCAGCAGCAGATTGCTGCTCAATCGGTTCATCTTCTCTTCCCGTCCTGCCCACCATCTTGTCGCGACGGCTCCCGGCGCCACGCTGCACACTGTGATTTCCGGCGCCAAAGCGCGTGCCAGCGATTTTGTCAGCCCATGCACCGCCGCCTTGGATACGGCATATGGAAGCGAGGAGCCTGCCCCGGCCAATCCCGCAATGCTGCCCACGTTGACAATGGCACCGCGTTTATTTTCCTTCATGAAGGGAGCAACGGCCCTTGCGCAGTAAAACATGCCTTTAACATTAACCGCGTACAACTCATCCCATACTTCTTCTGTCGCCGCTTCCAGATCGTCCAGCGGAATGTGCCGGGTAATACTGGCATTGTTGACGAGTAAATCGACAGTTCCGAATTGATGGACAATTAGCTCGATCATGCTCCGCACTTCCCCGTCACGGGACACATCGGCTTGTATGGCTATAGCGCGTCCACCTTCGTTTTCAATCATTTGCGCCGTCTCCTCCGCCTCTGCTTTTGATCGCGAATAATTCACGGCTACAATTGCTCCCCGCCGAGCCAATTCGATGCACGCAGCCTTGCCGATCCCTGTTCCGCCGCCGGTAACGAGAACCACTTTGTTTTTTAAATCCATCTCATTCACTCCTTTTCCATTGTTGCGCCAATTTCCCCATGTGGCGCGAGTTGGGCAATACCGTTCCCGAACGACCAATTCTCTACGTCAGTCTCCGTTACAATAATCATGACATCCTGCATCCGAATTCCTGCGGCTGCATGCAGCCGTTCGGCGATGCGCGCATATAAAGCCCGCTTCTTCGCAAGCGTTCGGCCTTTCATCGTTATTTGAATATAGATCATGTCTGCCGTGCGGTTCATATTCAAGTAGTTCGGGTCATAAAAAAATTCATTTTCTCCATGCTGGGTAATCACTTGAAAGTAATCATCTTCAGGCACGTCGATGGTCTCGATCATGGCGCGATGTATGTTCCGGCTTATATTGCGGAGTTCTGCCTCCGATCTTCCCGTGCGCAGGTCAATTCGAACAAACGGCATATGCGTTTCCCCCTCTGCAGTATTCTTGTAACGATATTGTATATCTCTCTAATCGTTTTGTATAATTGAATTAATTGAATCGATAATTCAATATTATTGAACAACGGAGGTTGAAATGGATCTGAAAGCATTAAAGACCTTTCATAGGATCGTGTCACTCGGGGGCTTTAACCGAGCGGCCGAGGAACTGAATTATGCCCAGTCCACCGTGACGATGCAAATTAAAAAGCTCGAAGCGGAGTTGGGTATTCTATTGATCGAACGGGGTAAGCAATTTCAGCTCACCGAAGCTGGCCGATTGTTCCATCAACAAAGTACGCATATTGTAAAGGATATAGAACATCTGGAAGCCACAATGTCCGATATGTTAGTGGGAGAGGCAGGAAATATTCGTGTAGGGGCGGTAGAACCTATCGCCAGCTGCCAGTTGCCCGGCATATTAGACAGATTCTTATCCAAATATCCGAAGATTCGCATCTCGGTGGACATTGCTAATACAGCCGCCTTAAGCGAGCGGCTTCTAAAAGGAGAGCTTGACTTGGCTCTCTGTTCGAGACAGGACATCGGAACCGCTCTTTACTTCGAACCGTTATTTTCAGAGGATCTTGTATTTCTAGTTCCAGAGCGGCACCCGCTCGCAAGCAACCCGGCGCTCTCTTTCGAGGATATTAAACATCATCGCATGCTTCTTACATCCAAAAATTGTTTATATCGCAAAAAAATCGAAATCGCGCTGCAAGAACGATGCGAAAATCAAGTGGAAACGATGGAAATCAGCAGTATGGCTGCCATGAAACACTATGTAGAGGGCGGGCTCGGCATCGCGCTAGTTCCCAAAAGTATCGCATCCCCGCAGCTATCGGGTACTGTCGCTCGCAAAATAAATGGTACCCAGATCAGCATCACTTTTGGCATGCTCTGCAAAGCTGCCGATTATCCATTGAAGCTGGCTTGTGCAAAGCTTTATCAATATCTCAAGCAAGAACTGGCCGGTCCCGGAGATACGTTGGATGATGACTCCTCTCGTTGACATCCCCGTGGTGTGCCGTGATCTCATCCACTAGAGCCATGACAGCATCTTGTTCAACATTCCAAGAAGAATCCGCCGGGCAACGCAGCATCCAATCCTGAATCAATCCAGCTGCTGAGAAGTGCGAGTCATCGATACACTTGACTCTCTCACGATGAGGCGAGGTTCGAATTGAACCCGCTCGTAAACTCCCTTTTTTTGCTCTATAATCCGATTCAACAACAGTTCCGTTGCCACTCTTGCCACTTCAGCCCCCATAATCGAGACGGAGCTGAGTTTCGGAGTCGTAATCGTACCCCACAGTATATTATCGATGCCAACGACAGCGATATCTTCAGGCACGCGGATACCTAATTCTTTGAACCGATTAACCAAACCGATTGCGATCATATCGTTTCCCGCATAGATAGCGTCAGGCATATTCGTAAGCCCAGTAAAGTAATCGGCTGCCTTCATTCCTGTCTGCAACGAGAAATCATCACCGAAATAGACCAATGATATATCGACATGATGCAAGGCATCTTCATAAGCGAAAAATCTCTCCTCGATAATATCTTTTGGGGCGCCTGCATAAGCGATTCTAGTTCTGCCAATGTTAAGCAAATGCTCCATGACTAGTCTGCCTTCCTGAGCGGACATACTTACGATATCCGCCTTGACATCTGAGTCTAATTTTTTTCCGTAATTGATGATGGATATAGGAATACTGGATTTATTAATCCAGTCTTTTAGTGTTTTCGGATAGGCAAGCGGCAATAAAAGGAGTCCATCAACATGAAGCTTCTTTACTTCCTTTAAAATTTCTAGCTCTGCTCTTGCATTTCCTAACGTATTGATTTGAACGACGCGATAGCCATAGTGTTTGGCAGCTTGTTCGACAGCATATGCAATTTCCGGAACAAATGCGTTGCGAATATCAGGAACGGCTAGCGCAATTTGCTTGGTTTGACGCACTTTTAAGCTCTGGGCAAAGGCGTTAGGTATAAATCCAAGCTCTTCTATGGCTTCCATGACTTTAGCTTTTGTTTTTGGACTAATCCCATCCGCATTATTAATAGCTCTGGATACAGTCGCGATGCCGACACCCGCTTTTTCAGCTACATCTTCAATCGTAACCTTTTTATTAACCACTTCGAACATCCCTCCTGCCAATGATGGAATTGCTTCCAATTTACGTTTAGAACAAATGAAACACATCATTCCTTAGTATATACATTATTCATTATAATTTCCCGCGGATGTTTATCATATTTGACACCATGGCGATAGTGTGACATATTTAATATCGGAAACGTTTCCGATATGCTCTATCTATTTCCATGATTTTATGATATCCTTACAACATTTTTTCTACACTTCTGGGGGGATGATAGTAATGAAAGCATTGAGATGGCATGGTGTAAAGGATTTACGCTTGGAAAACATTGAAGAACCGGCAGCTCTAAAAGGAAAAGTGAAAATTAAAGTCGAATGGTGCGGGATTTGCGGCAGCGACTTACATGAATATACAGCAGGACCTATCTTTATTCCAGAAGGCAGCCCTCACCCCATAACGGGAGAGATGGCTCCCATTGTCATGGGACATGAATTTTCCGGGCAAGTCATAGAAGTTGGTGAAGGTGTAACGAAGGTTCGACCAGGCGATCGGGTTGTGGTGGAGCCGATCTACGCTTGCGGTGAATGTGAAGCCTGCAACCAAGGAAAATATAATCTTTGCAGCACAATGGGCTTCCTGGGCCTTGCTGGCGGCGGCGGTGGATTTTCTGAGTTCGTGGCTGCAGAAGAATATATGGTGCACAAAATCCCTGAGCGTGTGTCTTATGAGCAAGGCGCTCTAGTGGAGCCCTCTGCGGTTGCCCTTCATGCAGTCCGTCAGAGCAAGCTGAAAGTCGGGGATCGAGCAGTCGTGTTCGGTACCGGCCCTATCGGCCTGCTAGTGATTGAGGCATTAAAAGCATCTGGCGCAGCGGAAATCTATGCCGTCGAGCTATCCGAACAACGCAAACAAAAAGCAGAAGAGCTGGGCGCCATTGTACTAGATCCTTCCAAGCTTGATGTTGTGAAAGAACTTCATGAACGGACAAATGGCGGAGTAGACGTCGCTTATGAAGTCACTGGTGTTCCCCGTGTATTAACGGACGCCATTGATTCCACAAGAATTGGCGGCGAAGTTATGATTGTAAGTATTTTCGAAAGAGAGGCTGCTATTAAGCCCAACACAATTGTAACAAAGGAACGCACAATTAAAGGAATTATCGGTTACCGTGATGTATTCCCTGCAGTTATCAGCTTGATGGAAAAGGGGTATTTCCCCGCCGATAAGCTCGTTACGAAACGAATCAAGCTTGATGAGGTTGTGGAAGAAGGCTTTGAAACCCTCTTAAAAGAAAAAAATCAAGTCAAAATTCTTGTCAAAGCAGAATAAGAAGGTAAAGTCGGATTTCTGTAAGAGCGGAAATCCGACTTTCCTTATCTCGCAAGTTCCATATTGATCGAGACAACTAGCCGCAGGCTTTCCTTATTAAAAGTACATTCGTGCGTTAGATAGAACGGCGTCTCCACATACCGGATCGTGAGCACAAGCGAGCGTATTCGTTTCACGCCATGCTCTGATCCCTCTCTTTCGTTCTTATTTGACTGCGCCTGACGCAATGCCTTTGATAATGTATTTTTGTGCTAACATGTAAAAAATAACAACTGGAATGATTGTTAACGTTAATCCCGCCATCGCCTGATTCCATACAATGGTGAACTCTCCAAAGAAATAGAAGGTCGACAATGGAATCGTGCGCAGACCTTTGTCTGCTAATGTTAATGACGGAAGGAGGTAGTCATTCCAGAGCGAGATCACATTCAATATGGCAACCGTAATCGTAATGTTTGTCAGCATTGGAAATACGATTCGCCAAAAGACGCCGAATTTGCTGCAGCCGTCGATCGTCGCCGCCTCCTCCAAATCAATCGGAATCGATTTGATAAAGCCGTGATACAGGAAAACGGCCATACCCGAAGCAAATCCCACGTTCATATAGATCAAGCCTTCATGCGTATTCAGCATCGGAAGATGCAGATTGGTGCGAATCCAGTCCATCACCTGCATCAAAGGCATCATCAAGGTTTGGAAAGGAATCAGCATCGTCGCAACCAACGTCATAAAGATGATTTTACTTAGTTTATTGTCGGTTCTTACGAGCATCCATGCCGTCATCGAAGCCAATACGATAACGATCAGGACAGAAACAATCGTTACATATAAAGAGTTGCCAATAGCAGTGAAGAAGTTCATCTTTTGCATAGCTTCTTTATAGAATTGAAAGCTGAAGGAAGTAGGGAATGCCAGTGCATTCTCATATAATTCCGCACGGTTTTTGAAAGAGTTGACCACCATCATATATATCGGCGACAAGAATATAACGGCAAGGACGAGAAGCAATATTTCGAGTAATAGCATGCTTGTTTTCCTCATTAATATTGCACCTCTCTCTTCTTCGTCATAACAACTTGAGTCAAGGTGAATACAGCTACCACGAGAAAGAATATAACGGCCTTAGCTTGACCCAGCCCGTAATTGCCATAGGCGAATATTTCATTGTAAATATTCATTGCAAACATTTCTGTAGCGTTATTAGGTCCCCCTCTAGTCATAGACAAGTTGACGTCGTAAATTTTGAATGCACCAGACAGCGTCAAAAAGAGACAAATGGTGAAAGCAGGCATAAGCAGCGGTAAGGTAATCTTGGTCAATCTATGCCACACATTCGCTCCATCCACCTTGGCCGCTTCAACAAGCTCGTCTGGAATCCCTTGGAGGCCAGCAATATATATAATCATCGTGTATCCAGCCACCTGCCAGGTAAAGACGATTACGATTGCATATAAGGCATACTGAGGATCAAGCAGCCAGTTGAAGAATATGCCGTCAAACCCTGTTGATTGCCCTAAATAACCAAACACATCGGTAAAAATAAATTGCCATATATATCCAAGTATTAAGCCGCCGATAAGGTTAGGCATAAAGAACAACGTTCTCGCCACATTTCTTACACGCAGCTTGGTGGTCACGAACAGCGAAAATGCAAGTCCCAGCACATTGACGGATATCACGGCCAGCACGGTAAATTTTACGGTGTGCCATGCGGATGAGAGAAATCGTTCGTCTTTAAACAACTGAATAAAGTTGTCAAGACCAACAAACACTTTCGGATTAGCAGGAATGCCATCCCATTTCACGAAGGAATATACAATACCGAATATAAACGGTATGATGACAACCGTTGTGAAAATAAAGAGCAAGGGGAACGTAAATAATACGAACCAAAGCTTATCCTTTCTCTTCTTCATACCCATCCCCTTCTTTCCAGTAAGGTTCATGTAACCACAATGAACCTTTGATTTCACCTGAAAACGATTACGTTCAAGAGAAAAACAAAAAGCCTAGCGCTCTAATGCATGCAACCTCAAAGGTTAGGCTTTTGTTTTTTTACTTAGAAAGATATATTTTATTTTGACGCTTTTGCCCACACTTCGTCGAGCTTCTGCAGGAACTGTTCACCCGTCATGTCCTTGCTCAGGAAGTACTCTTGTGCAGCAGGAGCCAAATCGTTCATAATGATGCCAGCTGGGAAATAGTTGTTAGCTGTTGGAAGTGTTTTGCCGCTCTTTGTTGCTTCATACACCGCTTTAGACAATGGGTCGAGATCACCTGCTTCGATATTTGTCATCGCCGGAATGAATTGGAAGTCGTTAACAATTGTGCTTTTACCTGTTTCACTGTTGAACAGCCAGTCTAGGAAGGCATTAGCCGCTTTGATTTCATCTGCATCCGCTGTTCCATTAATCACCCAGTTGCTTGCTACACCGACTGTGAGCTTATCGTTGCCTGCCAACGGGAACGGCATCAGGCCGATTCTCGAACCAAAATCCCCGTAATCCTTCAGCATGGAGTAGCTCCAGTTTCCTTGATGAACCATCGCTGTTTTACCTGTAGCAAAATCCCCCATCTGGGTATCATATTTGATTTCCAGCGGATTTTTCACATACGATTTGATGGCATCCATAAATTTCGCGAACTCCTGGAACTCTTTTGTCTCCGACATCTTCACTTCGCCGTTGTTCAATTTCTCAATATAGTCTTGATAATCTGGCTGTAATGCAAAAGGAGTATTGATAATATGTCCAATTAAGAAGTACCCCTCTTGTGATAGAGCAAGACCATTTATACCTTCAGCTTTGAACTTCTCAAGTGTCTTGCTGAAAGAGTCAAGGTCTTTCACTTCTGATGGATCAACCATCTCCTTGCTATAGACCAAACCATATCCCTCTACACCGTAAGGAACGCCTACAATTTTTCCGTTGATCTCCAGCGCCATATTAGGAGCAATGTTCTTCACATATTCCTCATTGCTCATATCATAAAAGTAGGATTTAAACTTTTCTGCTTCCGTACCCGTTCCGATGCTGAAAATAGATGGTCCTTGATTGCTGGTAAGCTTCATTTGCAATTGAGTCCCGTAGTTGTCTCCAGCAGCTCCCCATACTTCAGCTTCATTACCGGTTTCCTCCGTATATTTCTTCACTACATTTTCCAACTTCTCCGTGATTTCAACCTTCGATTGGAAGATAGTAATTTTCTTTAATTTTTCTTGACCTGCTGAATCGGTAGAAGAACTGGAACTGCTGCTTTCAGAACTGCCACAGCCGATCAAGGTTGCGATCAGAGCCATCACAGTCAATAGACTTAACACATGTTTACCTTTTTTACCTTTTCTCAATTTTCACGCCTCCCCAATAAGAATATTCATTTATATAGTAAAGCGCTTTCAAAGCTATCTTATTGGGTTTTTATTCACATGTCAACAAAAATTGAATGCGTTTTCATAAATTATTGATAAAAAACATCATAAAATTTCACTTGTTTTTTAATAAAAATTCGTATTTTTTTACTTGCTTCACGGATTTTCTCCACTGAATAGTTGCGCTTAGCTTAACTGGTTCCCTGCTCGTTGCACCCTTTATCATGGCCAACAGCTCTTTGGCCGCCAGATACCCGCTTTCATAGCGAGGGATCGAAATGGTGGTTAATCCCGCCATTACCGCTGCATCCGAATTGTCGAACCCTGTAACCGAAATATCTTCCGGCACTCTGATTTTGTTTTCCTCAAATGCTTTAATCGCCCCAATGGCCATATTATCATTCGCACACACCAGCACCTCAGGCATCACATTGCTTAAGATTATAATCTTGGCTGCCTGATAGCCGCTGTTCTCACTATAATCACCGTGGAAATAGTTCCTTCTGTCAAATGTTATGTCATTCTTTGCCAAGGTATCCACAAAGCCGGCAAAGCGTTCTTTATGATCCAAGGTAAATTCCACACCACCAATGAATCCAAACTGTTTATATCCATTGTCAACCAAAGCCTGTACCATCTCACACATTACGGGATAGTTATCAACGATTACGCTTTTGGTATTGGCGTATTCTTCTTCAATCATTCTGTCCATCAGGACAATAGGAAACTGAGGCGTTGCAAAAGAAATTAAATCATCATCGGTCATATTGCGATCTAAGCTGATGATTCCGCTCGCAATATTGCTTCGTATCAAATTAGCGCTGGACTTATTCGTGCATATTACTAAATCATATCCATTCTCTGAAAGACAATGGTTAATCCCTTTTATGATTTGCAAATAGTAGTCACGGTCAAAGTCACTGAATATAAACATGATCGTATTGCTTTTACTTGCTTTGTTCGATGAATTTGGATAGTACCCCTTTTCACTGCAAATCTTCAAGACTCGTTCCCTTGTCGCTTGTCCTACATTTTTGCGACCGTTTAGTACATTGGACACGGTTGAAACCGAGACATCTGCGAGCTTAGCTATTTCCTTTAACCCACTGATCATGTCGATCCTCCTTCAGTGATGGATATAATCTTAATATAGCATGAAAAATAAAAAGTCTATATTATATCCGTATGTGATTGTTGGAAATGGGGTCAGGACAATGTTAATTAACTAGATTGAACGACGTGGCTCATATGGTCAAAGGTATCGTTGCAATCAGTGGTGGTGCTCACGTTGAAGTTGTCCCAAGACACGCGTTCAATCAATTTCTGAATGACCAGCAAATCCCGCAAAAAAACCGGAGGAACAGTCTGTTCCATCCGGTCTATTCTGAAAGACGATCGATCTATTTACTTTTTAGTCCGTTGTAGATAACATCAGCATTCCATTCAACCATCTTAATGTATGTGTCCCCATCTTCGCCTGGTTTGCCAAGCGAGTCCGTGAATATCGTGCCGGCAATCGAAACGCCCGTTTCTGCAGAAACGGTCTCCATACTTCTCGAGTCGACGCTCGTCTCGACGAACAATGCTTTGACATCATGACTGCGAATGATTTCAATGATCGACTTTAATTGTTCCGGAGTTCCTTCATCGTGGGAATTGATCTCCCAAATATAATAAGCATCGAAGCCGTAAGCGTTGGAAAAATATTTAAAGGCCCCTTCGCTGCTTACCAGAATTCGCTTTTCTTTAGGCAGTTCATTCATTTTTTGCTGCACAGAATCATGTAATTTTTTTAATTGTTCGATATAAGCATTTGCATTTTTTTCATAGGTTTCCTTATGTTCGGGATCGACTTGAATCAACGCTTTCTTTACATTTTCGGTATAGATGATGCCATTCTCTACATCCAGCCACGCGTGAGGATCTTCCTCGCCTTCGTGTCCACCCGATTTCAAGTACATCGGTTTGACTCCTTCGCTTACTTTGAAGACCGGGGCGTTTTCTCCCGTTTTGCCGGCCGTCTCAATCATTTTCTCAAACCAGCCGTCCCCCGTTTCTAGGTTCAGCCCATTATAGAATACAATATCGGCATCCGTCGTCTTCTTCACATCATCAGGCAGCGGATCGTATTGGTGGGGGTCAGATCCGATAGGTGCCAGACTATGAACGTCCAATCGGTCTCCACCTACATTTTTGACGATGTCATATATAACAGAATAAGTCGTAATAACTTGCAGCTTCTCTTTATCCTTCGATTGCGAAGCCTCGCCAGCTGCAGGCTCTTTTCCACCGCATGCGGCAAGCGCAAGCATCGAAATTGCCATAATCACAGTAATAAGTAAATTTCTTTTTTTCATCATCTTTACGCGCAGATCGCTCTCTCAATTTGCTGATCTGCGCTCCCTCCTTCTCCTAATACATGATTAATAGTTGACTGCGGACTTTTGTTTCCGGCTTTTTAACGAGCGCCATACCACGCCTTGTTTCGGTGAAAACATGAATGCCGTAATAAACAGAACCGTTGCGACCAGGACGATCGTTGCTCCAGAAGCCAAGTTGTACCGGAAGCTGATATACAATCCAAGTACTGCGGATAGCGCGCCACAGCCTGCAGCGATAAACAACATTTTCCACAGCCGGTCCGATAATAAATAAGCGGTGGACGCCGGTGTTATCAGCATGGCCACAACGAGCACAATCCCGACCGTTTGCAATGAAGCTACCGTCACCATGGTCAGCAGCGTCATTAAGAAATAATGAATCAGCTTGTTGGGCAGGCCATATGATTGGGACATTGTCGGGTCAAAGGAACTGACGAGCAGTTCTTTATAAAAAATATATACAGCTGCCAACACAAGAATTCCGATGCCAAAAGTCATCCACATATCCGAAGGCCTTACGGCCAGCACATTACCGAACAAAATGTCGTATAAGTCAGTGCTGCTCTTGAGAATTGTTATCAATATAATACCTAAAGCAAACGCCGACGTGAACATAATGCCAATGGAAGAGTCATTCTTGATTTTACTGTTCTGACTAATATAGCCGATACCAATCGCTGTCAAGATGCCGGTCAGCACCGCGCCGAAAAAAAAGTTGACGCCAAAAAGGTATGATAAAGCGACGCCCGGAAGAACGGCATGAGAAATGGCATCCCCCATGAGCGCCATGCCTCGCAAAATAATAAAGCAACCGATGACGCCACAGATGACGCCGACCATAATCGATGTAACTAACGCCTTTTGTAAGAAGCCATACTGCATAACTGCCTCGACGAAATTCATGCGCCCGTCACCACCATATCTTTTAAAAATGAAAGCTGTCCTCCGTAAGCCTGAGCGATCATCTTCGGATTCATTACTTCTTCTACCGTACCGTAACGAACAAGCTCTTTATTCAACAGCACCAATTCATCAAAATACTCGTCCGACTTGCTCAAATCATGATGCACCACGAGTACGGTTTTACCGCTATCACGCAGTTCTTTCAGAATCTGAATAATGGTTTCTTCGCTGGATATATCAATCCCGACGAATGGCTCATCGAGAAAAAAGATTTCCGTTTCCTGAGCAAGCGCTCGAGCCAAGAAAACACGCTGCTGCTGTCCGCCGGAGAGCTCACCAATTTGCCGCTCTGCAAAAGGTTCCATCCCGACTTTCTCTAAGCACTCATGAGCCCACATTCTTTCCCTTTTTTTCGGCCGATGGAAGACTCCAAGCTTAGGATAAGTGCCCAGCAGCACCGTTTCCAATACCGAAATGGGGAAGTCCCAATCAATATTGCTTCGCTGCGGCACATAAGCAATCTGCTTGCGAACCTGTTCCACTTCTTTGCCTAAAATTGTTACTTCTCCTTTGTCGCGCGGAATCAATTTCAATAATGATTTTAAAAGAGTAGATTTTCCCGCTCCATTCGGCCCGATAATGCCGACAAGGCTCTGCTTCTCAATAGAAAAGCTAATATCTCTTAACGCTTCATTGCCATAGTAAGACACATAAAGATCATTCACTGTTAAAGCACAAGTCATGTCTGTTTCTCCTTCCTCCTAATCCGTTACCTACATTTTACCTAAGGAAAATATTTTTATCAAGATAAATTTTGTTGCATTAGGGAAAAACAAAATGAAGAGCTGAACTTTTTTAGCACAAAACAAGCTGACTCCTGTTGAGTACAGGAAATCAGCTTGCTAATTTTTGTTAGCTATAAAGAAAGTGGATGGTTGAATTTATTTCTTGATGCTGCCCGGTGTTACCCCCCAATATCTGCGGAACATTTTAGTGAAATAGCTGATATCCCGGTACCCTATCATAGAGGCCGCATCATACACTCTAGCCCCGTTCATCAAAGCGGCCTTCGCCCGCTCCATCTTCCGTTCCAGCACATACGAGGTAAAGGACATGCCTGTTTCTTGCTTGAATAAACGGCTTAAATAAGAAGCGTTCACGTAAAAGCGATCGGCAAGTGTATGCAAGGTGAATTCTTGTTCCACTTCCGTCTCCAACAGCTCTAAAATGGCTTCTACGGTTTTGTGAGTCACTTTTCTGTCGTGACAATGAGAGTAGGACACAATGCTTTTTACGGCGCTACGCAAAACATCATACATGCGGTCTGGGATTGTGAGCGATTGCAAATTATAAAGATAAGCAAAATCCGTACCGGTGACTTCTTGAATGGACCATCCGCGTTTACGTATAAAAAGCGCCAGCACACCCGTAATATATAACATTTGCTCCATGATTGACTCGTAGGAAGCAGAGTTGTTCTTCGAAGCCTCCCACATATTTGTAATCATAAGCATGGCAAGCTCTTCGTCTGCTGTTTCCAAAGCCATCTCGAGCTGCTTGTCATCATGTGCATGATGAGTATGAACCATGCCATCGATCTGATCCGGCTCGTGATAAGGGATTGCGATTCCTCCGCCGTAGACTGCGCGATTTTGCAGCGCTTTTTTCGCTTGAACATATAACGGATGCAATTCATGGAGCCTGCCAGCATCCCCGCTGATTCCTGCACTTACAGATATATCGAGGCATTGTTTGATATTTCTAAGCAGCTTTTCCAGCGTGGTGTGAATGGCAAACAACTCTTGGCGGACCTCTTCCTTACCCGGGATCCTTCCTATGACAATGGTCGAGCCATTCTCGTCCTTACATAGATAATAATCGGAGTCAGACAGTAATTCACGAATCAATTGGATTAGCTTGTTCGAATCCAACCTGCCTTCAGCAATGCGGCTAGCATGTTCGTCTACATCTATAATGATTAAGGCATAGCTGGAATGCAAGTCAATATCTAGCTTTAACGACTTCATGTAATGTTCAATCTCTTCAAGCCGGTAATGTCCATGCACTACATTCTTATAAAAATGTTGATGAAGGATAGGCAGGTAATGTGTCCATTGTTCCTGAAGCATGACACGGTTGCTCCGCTCGATGAACTCCGCATGTATGCATTGTGCCGCGTCACGCACGGACTGAAGGATGAGGCTTTCGCCGGCTGGCTTGAGCAAATATTTATATACTCCCAGTTCAATCGCCGCCTGAGCATATTTAAAATTATCATGACCGCTCAAAATAATGATCTTGATATGCGGATGTTCACGGGTAACTTCTCGCGCCAAGGTGAGTCCATCCATTTCAGGCATTTGGATATCCATCAGCAAGATGTCTGGTTGCTTTTGCTTAATTTGTATTAAAGCCTCCGTTCCATTACACGCCGTTCCCACCATTTCAATAGCATGCTTGTCCCAGGGCATATGTGATAAATTTTCCAGCAATCTGGTTTCGTCTTCCGCAATAAGAAGATTCACATCGCTCTCCCCTTATTCAATTGTTTTGGTTCGTGCAATTCTCAATAGGCAATAGAAGCGTCACCGTTGTTCCGACGCCCAATTCACTTTTGAATATAACCTCCGCAAGATTGCCATAGAACATCTTGACCCGGGAGAAGACGTTGCTTAAGCCATATAATCCTTTATCTGTCGTTTCCAAAAAAGACAGGGGTGCTGTTTTGTTGGCGATTTCGCTCAGGACTTGATAAATAGATTGAACTCGTTCTTCGCTTATGCCTGCTCCGTTATCTTGTACAGAAAGAATTAACTTCCCTGACTCAATAAAACTCGAAATGGTTAACACTCCCCCGCGTCGTTTTTGTTCCAGCCCATGAATAACTGCATTTTCCACTAACGGTTGCAAGAGCAGCTTGAGCACGGGAATTGATTTGGATTCTTCTTGTACCTCATATATAACTTGGAAGCTGTTCAAGAACCGAATCTGCTGGATACGAATGTAGTAATCCAGATGTGTCATCGTTTCATCTACCGTGAATGTATCCTGACCTTTATGAAGACTTAGCCGGAAGAAGTGGGATAGATTCAATACCATCTCGCTTATCTCCTCAGCCTCGTAGTTCTGGGCCGTCCAATATATTGAATCCAATGTATTGTACAGGAAATGCGGGTTAATTTGAGATTGAAGAAAGGTAAGCTCCGTTCGCGCAATACGAAGCTGTTGTTCATAGTGATTTTGAATCAGATGCTTTTGATGTTTGACCATTTGATTGTAAGCGTTCATGAGATATCCGAATTCGTCTTTTCTTCCGGTGTCCAACTGAATGTTGTAATTTCCTCCGATAAGTCCTTTCATTGCATCTTTTAATTGCCCTAAAGGCGATGCGATCCGATTGTAAATTCCCCACGAGATAAATAAGGCAAGCATAAAGCTGCTCGCTATAATTAAATAAGTATATTGACGCATCGTCTTCGTTTCCGCATAAATCTCATCAATTGGCAGAAAGAAATCTAGCGTCCATGGATACCGGGCAGATTCTACACTCACTCCCAGCCTGTCAGCCTCCTTAATAGATACACTTTGAATACGGTCTGAGGGTGATAGAATTGTCTGACCATCCCTGCCCCGCAACACAACGCTAGTGTGATTAGAAGCTAATAAAGGTTTCAGAATAGCTGTGAGTTTGTTTTTATTTAAAGTCACAATCAATAAATTTGGTTTCCTCTCGCTGTTGTACAGATCCATGGTCCGTGTGAACGAGATCGTATCGCTATCAATCAGCTGCCCAAATGAATGGTTTTCCCCTGTTTTTTGCTCGGGCATCATTAGCTCAGTACCGTTATCTAAATGAGCTGCCAAACTTGCAAGCCATTTCCGTTCCTCTGCTCCCCCGATGCGACGACCCCCGAACTTCGTGGATAGCATCGTATGGGTCCCTGCATGGTAAATGGATATTTGGGAGACCATCTGGCTGACCGCTGTAACGTTCCATAGCTCCTCAAGCAATTCACTATACTGTACGATGGTTTGCGGAGACAATTCATTTTCGTTTACTTCCAATCTTTCGATTATCTTTTTATTCGTTGCGATCAGGTTGGTTAGCACTTCACTATTATGCAAGGTCAATTCAAGATTATTCATTACGGACTCCAGCTTTTGCCGGGTCTGCTCTGTTGCTTGTTTCACAATAATTTGATTCGCCCGGTTGTTCACGTATAAAGTAACGATAACTAGAGGAAGAAGCACGATGAAGAAATAGGTGGTTAGGCGAATATGCGAGCTTTGCAGGAACTTATTGTATAAGCGTATGAACAATTTCATTGTTCGCCCTCATGCGGATGGGCTTTGTACCATTCATTCACTTCTTTTGTAACCTGGCTCCCTCCATTTTGTTTCCATTGCTGCGCATAGGCATCAAATGATTCTATAGGAGCTACACCGAGTACGATTTTTACAAACAATTCTCGTGACCCGGCAAGTTCACCCCATTTTTTCAGCATCGTAGGCGTAGGCGAACCCAAAAATGCGTCGTGTATAGCATGCCTTTCAACCCTTTGGATGTTGTCATACAAACGATACTGCTTTCCATAGGAGTCGACGCGGGCTCGAAGCATCTTCCGATCGTCCACATTCACTAACGCAGAATAGATCCCTCTATATAAATGCTTATCATGCTCGGCAAAATCACTAATGATTTCTCCGCCTTTTCGCTTCCAGACCTGCTGCTCGAATCCAAAGACTAAGGATGTCAGTCCCTTGCCTGCGATAAAATTCAAAAAGCGAATCACATCACCGGCATGAAGGCTTTCCTTGGGAACCACCTGATATCCGTAAATAGTCCTTCCGTTCACTCCCTGCTCACCATTTTTTCCAATTGGATTTTCCAGAGGAATCCATTTGGCTTTCGGGTCTTTTTTCATATTTTGGGCTATCGCGCCGCGCGTATCATACCAAGCGGCGGAGAACAGGCCGACTTTCCCCTCCACGATTTTCTCTAACATGGTCTGTCTAGTTGTGTGGAGCGGGAAATCTGGATCGATCCATTTCTGTTTATATAATTCCGCCAAAAAGGACAACGCTTCTTTCGTTTCCGGCAAAATGTCTGCATAGACGAGCTCTCCCCGACGCTCGGTCCATTGATTCAATTGAACTCCATGTGCGCCAAAGAAAGGAGAAGAATGCTCAAGATTTGCCATCATCGTAAAGCCAAAGGTGTCGTTCTTGCCGTTGCCATCCGGATCGCGCTCTGTAAACGCTTGAATCACCTTCTTGTAATCTTCAAGCGTTACTGGCTGCGGCAGCTTCAAATTGTCCAACCAATCTTTTCGGATGTACATAAGTTCGTTTCCATGAACTAAATTAACACTCGGGATCGCATAAATATGTCCGCCGATTGTTACTTGATCCCATACCTCTTTAGGTATGACGCGCTTTAAGCCAGATCCATATTTTTCAATCCAACCCTCAAGCGGCATTAACTTATTCTGATCGACATAGCGAAAGAACTGAATTTTAGAATAAATACTGAGCATATCTGGGAGGTTCGTATCAGAAGAGAGGATATTGTGCACCGTATTTTCATAACTTGTTACGGGTGGTATGTACACGTCTACATTTAAACCGTTCTGTTTTTCTATGTAGGTTAAGTAAGGATTATGATTTTCGTCCAAGCCGTCCGGAAAAGGAAAACTCAAATCATTGATAACGATGGAAATCGTATTCTTCTCTTGTGAACTCGCTTCTTTGGAATTTCCGGTAATGTTGGAGGCAGTCTCAGGAACCAACAAGAAACTCAAGAACATAAAAGCAAGAATGTAAATAACAAAGAATAGTGTATTTAAGATTTTACTGATCCATAACATAGTAAGGATCGCCCTTTCAATTTTTATGTTCCCTCCGACACCCATTCGACATGTGTAATACAGATATAAATGAGCGTGTTAGACGTGAAAATGACACATATTGGCGAGAGGCTCCCCGACTTGTTTCGATACCAGATGACATCTCAAAGTATAATATACGTTCTCAATCGCTTACAATACTATTTAATCAATTTGTTGAAATATAGGGTATTATAGTCTTTTTTTCAATTCTATATATTCCTAGATTAATCCGTCCCCTAGGCTAGGATAGTCGTCATAGTCCTCTAGTAAAAGTATAGTTAGTTAAGAGGCAGTAGAGAGGAATGGTACTATGGCAATACAGCGAAGAATTTAAATACTCAATCGTAAGAAGAATGATGCCACCCCAGAATGAGTCCGTAAATACAATAGCTAGAGAAACAGGATTATCAGAGGCAACCTTATATCAATGGAAAATTACAGAGGGAATAATACAGCGGGTATACAACTAGAAATGCAAATGTTCTTGTGCGTCGTATAGGATAGGAACTAGGGAGAACGGATGGTATGAAAACAAAAAAACGGCATTTCTGCCGTTTCCCGTTTCTTGTGAATCCTATTTTCAAAACAAGATTCTCTCTTGTTTCCTTTATTTATTTTTATCCGAATTAGGCAAGCTGATTCGAAACAAGGTGGAATACCGCTGATCCTTTTCCAGTTCAATTGTGCCTTCATGCAGCGTAATAATTTTTTTGCAAATGGCGAGACCTAAGCCCGTACTGTCTTTAATTGGATCATCACCACGTATGAATTCTTCAAAAATATGTTCCCTGATTGGTTCCTGAACGCCAATTCCGTCGTCTCCAATCAACAGAATAACGTTTCCTTCTTTTCGTTCACATGACACATAGAGAACAGTTTCCGCTGGATTATATCGCAGTGTATTGCTAATCAAGTTGGTGATGACGCGGCTCATATGTACTTTGTCCATCTTGACAAGGAGTGGTTCTTCCGGGATATGAGCTTCAAGCCCGAACCCCTTCTCTTCAATTTCTGGATAAAATTCCACCACAAGCTGCTGAAACCACTTCGTTATGTTCACTTTCTCTTTATTCAATTCCGTATGCTTGTCATCCAGCTTCGCTAGTTCGAATAAGTCTTTAATCAAGTTAGCCATATAAGATGATTTATCGTAAATGTATTGAATATATTTGCGGGTATCCTTATCTTCTAATGCCTGATTGTCCAACAGAAGCTGCGAATATCCATAAATCGAGGTAATGGGTGTTTTCAAGTCATGCGACAGATGCAGCAGCATGTTTCTTTTGTTGTTCTCAGCTGCCTCTTTCTCTGCAGATGTGCGTTGCAAGCGTTCTGCCATGCCGTTAAAGGCGTCCTGTATTTCCGCGAATTCCTGTTCGGCAGAATAATGAAGCCGCTTCGTATAATTGAAGTGTTCCATCTCTTTGATGCCTTCAACGATTTGCCTTAGTGGCTTTTTAACTTGTCTGACAGAATAACGGGCATAAAAGTAAAGCAAGATGAACAAAAAAACAGCAAACAATGCAGCGAAGATAGATGTCGCAGTAGATAATTTCAACAATCGTTCAGGAATTTTCCACAGTAATACATAGGATTCGCCGTGCGGCCCCTCTGCATGATAGGCATGATAGGAAATCGAATCATCGTTTCTTTCTACATCCATTTTGGCATACATTTGACCATCTTGGTAACGGACGATATCATCTTCTTTATTTCCTTTGACATAAATGATCTCGCCCAACTCATTCACAATTTCAAACCAACCGCCGTACTTGTCTAGCAAATGCCCGCTGATGTTATCAAAAGGGTATTGGTAAATATCCGCGCCATTAATTTGAGTGACATCCAGCTCATCTATATACCTCTTCATAAACAGGTTTGTGCTAAGGAGCGATACGACTATAACCGCTATCATCAGGGCGCTGATCACTGCATAATTTCGAAAAAACAGCCTTTTCAATGGGCGTCTGCCGGAGGGGCTATTTGCTTTTTTCAAACCGGTAGCCTAACCCCCTAATCGTAATGAGATGAACAGGCTTTCTTGGGTTATCCTCAATTTTCTCACGGATTTTGCTTATGTACACCATAATCAAGTTTTCATCTCCGATGTATTCCTCGCCCCACACCTGCTCGTAAATATGTGCTTTTGTCAACACCCTGCCTGCCTGACCCATCAGCAATTCCAGAATCCTAAATTCGTACGATGTCATTTCTTTTTCTATTCCCGACTTGTAAAGTTGGCAGCTCTTCAAATCCAGCTTAACATCTCCGATTTCAATACACTCCTGCTCCTGCTTATCTGGCTTCGCAAAGGCATCAATTCGTCTGAACAGTGCTTGAACTCGGCTGATGACTTCAAGCGGGTTGAAGGGCTTGCCTACGTAATCATCTGCCCCAAGCTGCAAGCCATAAATTTTGTCCATATCGTCAGACTTCGCGGAAATAAAGAGGAAAGGAATCTGTGAGCTCTGTCGCATTTTCTTGAGTAATTCCAATCCATCCATCTGGGGCATCATAATATCGGCAATAATCAGATCGATGGACTCCTCTTGCAATATTGCTAGAGCTTCAACTCCGTTTCCGGCTGCAACCGTAGCATAGCCATGGTTGGTTAAATAGATGGTCAGCAGCTCTTGAATTTCGGCTTCATCATCTATGATAAGTATGGTCTTCATTTGTCTCTGCCCCCGATTGCGCAAGAACAACTCCCAATTGACTTGCAGCTTAGCGCAAGCAACGGGGAGTTGTTTCTGCATTAGAATAAATTGTCGGCGAACCGTGATAGCATTGCGGCTGCTTCTTGCTTCAGCATCGGCTGTTTCGAGTTATAATTGAACGTTCCGTCATTACCTTTGACAACTTCAGGCCCATATAATTGTTTCGCGATTACGAAGCGAACGCCTTCCAGCGCCCAAGCATCGGTGTGACCGCTAAGCGCGGCTTTCTTCGGTGCGGCGCCTAAGTAATTGAATGCCATACGCCATATAATAGTTGCCGCTTCCTGCCGCGTCAACAGTTGACGTGGATGAAATTTACCACTCGCGGGGGCTTGAATTAATCCAAGCTCATAAGCTGCTTGTATTTCCTTGGCGTAAGCACTGTCAGAAATGTCATTGAAAACCGATTTATTCTTGGATGGTGCTACCCCAGCCCACCGGATAAACCATCCGATAAACTGTTCCCGCGTAATTGCTTGTTCAGGCTCAAAGCGGTTGTCGCCGCTGCCCTCATCGATGACCTTCAATTGGCGCATGTGATAGATCGATGGAGCATAAGGATGGTTTATACTAACATCCTGATAATGCTGCGGCTTCGGCATTCTTTCGGTCCAGCTATCTGACTTCAGCTCATAATAAAATGCCTGCACATCGCCGCTGCCATTCAGTTTGAAAGCAGCTCTTGCGCCTTGATCATCTTGAAAGAGCAGTGGTTCAATTTCATACAGTACGTGCTCTCCAAGCGGATCTTTCACGATAAGCTTGCCGTCCTCTGAACGAATGTGAGAGGTCCACATCCGATTCCGTAAGTCGCTGTATGTGCCTTCGAGATTTGCCAAGGAGTGTTTCGAGCGCTCAAGAGTAGCTTGTGATCCGTCTTTACTCGGGTAATAATGATTCATAAATGCTTCCAACAATTGCTTGCGAAACTCAATATCTTTATTTACGGTAACGAAAAAGCCGACTTTTTCATCAGGAATCAACCACATGTTGCTATGATACCCGGCCATGTCCCCAGCTTTCTCAATCATATAATGTCCGTTGTAGTGCTGCTGATTGGCGTATTCGAAGCCATAGGCCATGTTCGGCAGCTTCTCATGTACGGCTAGCTGAGGCTTATGCATTTCCGCCGCCGTTTCTTTTTTTAGGATCGTTGCGTCTCCCAGCTTACCGCCGCCCAGATGGGCCATCATGAATTTTGCCATATCAGAACCCGTAGAGAGCATTCCACCGCCCGGAAGCTCTGTTGGAACAGTTGCGTACGTGGAAATAGCTTCGCCCATCAGGTTATAAGGCACAGCGAGCTCTTTCGTTATTTCCGGGGTTAAACGAAAATCACTGTTTACCATACCTAGAGGTTTAAAAATATGATCCTGTACATATGTGCCGAATGGCTTTCCAGTCACTTGCTCCATGACATAACCTTGAATCGTAAATCCTAAGTTATCATATCTGTAATACTCGCCAGGCTTGCGGATCACCGTAGGCGTATTGTCCGACACGTATTGCTTTATGGATACTTCCCGAGATAAGTCGCCTGTTTCTAATTCTGATCCATCCCCATATTCAAATCCAGTTGAATTTGTCAATAAATGTTTCATGGTTAGGGGAGAGTCCATCCGATTCGGGATTCGAACGTCCCCCAGGTAAGCTGATAGATCTTTGTTTAAATCGATTTTTCCTTGCTCCGCTAATTGCATCACGGCTGTGGCGGTGATCACCTTGGAAATGGAGGCGACACGGAACACCGTTCGATTTGGATCGACTGGCCGCTTCTTTTCAACATCCGCATAGCCGTAACCTTTATTTAATAGCACCTTGTCGCCTTTGACGACGACAAACGCAACGCCAGCCATACTGTCCTTAATATCCGGACGGTTAAAAAATTCATCGGCAAATTGTTCTACTTCTTTTGGATCTTGCGGACCTACCTTCACGGGCGTCGCCGCCGATACTTTCGATAGTGAACCAGTACCGCTTAGGAAGCCAGTTACTATGGTGAAGGTCAGTGCAATGGCCGTCACACGCTTTGAAAACATGTTCATTCTCTGTTCTCTCCTCTGTATCATTTCCCTACATTATCAGAGTACATGAGCAAACTTAATCTAGATTCTATGTAATCTTAATGTAATGTGAAATTTTCGAAGAATAACAGATACTTCATAGGGCAGGGGACACTGGGAACATGAGATTCTGATTAGGCAGGATCAATATAATTGATTAGCGGGGAACTGAAAAGAATATAGCAAAAAAACGGCATCTCTGCCGTTTTGATTACATAACTGGTGGGTTCTGAGGGGTTCGAACCCTCGACCTGATGATTAAGAGTCAACTGCTCTACCAACTGAGCTAAGAACCCATATTCAATACTGGGTTCAAGGGGGATCGCTACATCCCGATTGAACGAAGCTATTATGGTGAGTGGCACCACTAAGTGATAATCTCCGTAACTGGCCACTTCTTTATTCTAGACCTTTTCAGCGGATTTGTAAACTTATTTATACTGACTAATTCTTGGTGAGTTTTCCTATTTTGGAACCTCAGATGGGCACAATTTTAGGGTGTAATATATGCAGATATAAGAAAAACCCGTGTGTATCAAGGGTTTTGGATGCTTTTTATGTAGTGGGAGACCTCATCACTATCATAGACGAAATCTCCCACTATGGGGATTAAAGTACCTAATGCATGAAATTAATAGAACAAATAACCATAACTTCGATTCCTTTATTCTTGAATCATTATTTTGACATTCGTATGAGTAGCAGCTGGAGTGTTGGCTGTAAAGAGTACCCTCATATCACTTGTAGCTACGTTCCATCCTGTAATCGTATTTCCAAATGCTTCTGCAATTTTCGTTGCTACATTAGCTGCTGACTCTGTACCCGTGAGTGTCACATTTACAGAGATAGGTTCCGACCCATCCGTAAACGTTACATGAAGTTTTCCTGCTGCTCTAGCACCATTAGTAATCGTTAATGTTGCAACTTTCGTGCCACCTACAGTCGTTGCAGCCCCTGCAGTGGTAATCGTACTACTCGGCGTTCCTACTCCTGTTAACATTTCTTCTACCGTTACGGCAACATTATCATTATTCGCCGCTGGTGCTTGGGCTGTGAACTTCACATTCGCACCGCTTGCTGTTACATCCCATCCGCTAATCGATGTGCCAAACGCCAAAGCGATAGCGTTGGCTACCTCCTCAGCCGTTTCTGTTCCTACTATAGGTACATTTTCAGAAACGGGAGTTGTACCGTCGGTATAATTCACATAAAGCGATCCTGGGGCTGTTGCTCCGTTGAGCACCGCTAATGTTACAACTTGCTCAATACCCGTACTAGTAGCTGTAGCATCACCTAAGGTAGTAATCGTACTATCTGGCATTCCTATTCCTATGAAATCTCCCGATAGTCTTGCTACAGCCTTCGTATTATTAGCAGCGGGAGCATTGGCTGTAAATAGTACTCTCGAACTGTTTGTAGATACGTTCCAACCCGGAATAGAGCTGCCGAATGCGGCAGCAATTGTATCCGCTAGCTGAGCCCCTGTTTCTGTGTCCAGCGTCATTATATTTACAGTTACAGATGCTACACCGTCCGTAAATTTAACGCCAACAGGTCCTCCGCGTGCTATAGATCCGGGAAGCGTCAATGTTACAACCTGTGATGTGTTTGAGCCTAAGTCACCAGGAGCAGTTATTGTGCTTCTTGGTGCGCCTACTCCCGACGCCTCAAAGACAATTACTGAAACATTTTCATTATTCGTCGCTGGTGTTTGGGCTGTGAACTGGACATCTGAACCGCTCGTCGTCACCTTCCAGCCCGGAATAGAGCTGCCGAATGCGGCAGCGATTTTCTCGGCTACCTCCTCAGCCGTTTCTGTTCCTGCTAAGTCGATTTTTACACGAACAGGGGGTGTGCCGTCCGTGAACTCCGCATAGAACGAATCTTTCACTTTTGCACCGTTAGTTATCGATAATGTTGCGACTTGCGCAGTGCCTGCAATTGCCGCAACGCCTGAGGTAGTAATCGCACTACTTAACGTACCCACTCCTGTTGCGATATCCTCTATTGTAGCTTTCACATTCTCATTATTCGCTGCAGGGGCGTCAGCTGTAAAGAGTACATTTTCACCATTTGCAGTTACATTCCACCCCTTAATAGTGGAACCAAATGCCGTAGCAATTTCTGTTGCTACATTAGCCGTAGTCTCTGCACCGGTCAGTGTTACATTTACAGACACAGGTGTCATTCCATCCGTGAACGTTGCACGAAGTGTTCCCGCTGTTACTGCATCATTCATTATCGTTAGTGTTGCAACTTGAGCGACACCCGTAGTCGATGAATTTTCTATGGTAGTCGTATATGTCACACCGGTAACAGTTGGTAACGCTGGTTCTGGTTCTGGTTCTGGTTCTGGTTCTGGCTTTGATTCTGGCTTTGATTCAGATTCAGATTCGGACTTAGATTCAGATATATATACTATTTCAATTTCAGTTTTAGTTTTAGATTCAGATTTAGTTTCTAGTTCAGTTTTAGAATTAACTTCTGGTTTTGTTTCTGGTGTAGGAGTCTTGCCGTTATTGTTTGTAGGTGTCTCTGGAGTTGAGCTCTTCGCTCTATCCAGCATCACAACGGCCTCTGCTCGAGTAATGTATACTTTCGCTTTAAAAGTATGGTCTGAATACCCTATAATAATGTTTTTGGATGCTGTAGCACCAACTGCGCCTTTGCTCCAAGACGCTATCGACGAAGCATCTTTAAATACATGTGCTGTCTGTTCCTCGTTAGGCATATTCAACAAATTTGCTACAATAACTGCCGCTTCTTGGCGGCTTAGGAATTTGGAACTGCGTATAGACTTATCTTTATAGCCTTGTATGTAGCCTTCCTTTACTGCTTTCTGAACTTCTGTGTATTCCCAATTTGATTCTTTCATATCAGTGAAGCTTATGTTAGTAGTTTGATTGAATTGAAACAAACGATTAACTAGAGCCATGAATTCTCCACGCGTAATGGTGTTGTTCGGTTTGAGAGAACCGTCGGGGTATCCCTTGATCAGACCTTGAGCAATCCAGTTTCTTAATTGGTTTTCCGCCCAATGTCCTTCAATATCCGAATAAATCGTTTGACCGAACGCAACTCCGATTGAGGCAAACATTAAACTTATCATTAGAACGATGGTCAAAACTTTACGGGCAATTTTTCTAGCGATCATTTGAAACCTCCACTTTAACTATATTTTTCTATGGTGCTAAAACAGGAGTTAACCAGCCCCTTCTGGATTCACGCTTGGAATCGTATTTGGGTAATAAGTAGTGATTGAGTATACGCCAATCTGTAATGATAACCACTCCTTAGGACCTAGATTTTATTACTTTCATTTTATCGGCTTTCCATAACCTTTTTATTAGAAAAAGGATCCGTTTTCTTGTAATGTTATATAAAACCAAAATAATTTTTCCCGCAAAAAAAGGTAGTTAGATTAATTGTGCACAAGAGCCGGGTAATAAGTTGTGATGCGAATATATCCAATGCACCAGAAGAAAATTTTAGGAGAGAGTAATGGAATCCATACAAGTAGGTTTATTAACAAGCAGACGGACCTTAAGCAAATATGTGCTGAATAACTAAAAAAGCAACCCGTTAAAGGATGCGAGTTAGTTAACGAGCCTAAAAAACTCTTAGATCCATAAGTTTGTCTGCCAACTGGTTATTCACAACTACCCGGTAAATCACATCCGAATTTTTGGTGCCTAGCGATGCACTCTTTTAGTTTTTTCGTATCGCTAAACAATGCAACCAGTTTTTGTTCAGAATCCAAAACGAATCCATTTTTGAAGTGCTTTGTCTGATCTGCAATATTGCCGTTGTCCTTGTATGTGATTACAAAGCAGTTGTTGATTTGGAATAAAGTTTGATTAAAATCAATTAAAAAGCATGTTATAATCACAACTCGTTTTTATTAGCATTTCTTTCAAAGCTACCATTATTAGGTGAATAGTGTGCTCAGAAAACAATGAAAGTGTATTTCTACTTTACTTGAAGGTATATAGGGAAAAACTCACGGAATAGAATAAAATCCACAAACTCCGGCATGATCGGATGGTCAGAGCCCTATAGGCTTCTTATCAAGCTGTTCTTCTCCTACTATATGCCCTTATTTTGAATGCTGTTTCATACATCAGTAAAAATGGTGATGGTGAAATAACAAATTATATTCCTATTTCCCGCATTTTCACCGTAACTTTTTCCATCCTGTCGTCAATATCTGTGCCGCTGAATTTCTGAAGTCGCATTTCGCTCACGATTTTTCCGTCGCGCATAAACATAATACGCTCTGTCCGCGCCGCAATCTTTGCGTCGTGAGTTACAAGCATAACCGCAGTACCTTCCGCGTTGATTTCGGAAAAGATGTCCATGATCTCCTGCGCAGATTTTGAGTTAAGCGCGCCAGTCGGCTCGTCACCGAAAATAATTTTCGGATTGCTCATAAGTGCACGGCATATTCCCGCACGCTGAAGCTGACCTCCCGACACCTGTGTAATGTTGCGCTTTTCAAGCTCCTCAATGCCTGTCCTTTTCATAAGTGCTTTTGCCTTCTCCGTAATTTTTGCGGCGTTTTTTCTGTTGCCGCGCATGGACGGAAGAATGATGTTGTCGAGGATATTCAGATTTTTCAGCATAGTCGGCTGCTGAAAAACAAATCCCATTTTTGTTCTGCGTATATCTGCAAGCTCATTCTCCCCGACCGCCGATAGATCCCTGCCGTCAAAAACGACCTTTCCGCCATTAACGCCATCCGTTCCGCTCAGCGCAAACATCAGCGTCGATTTTCCCGAGCCCGAAGGTCCCATAATCGCAACGAACTCCCCCTCGCTTATTTCAACGGACACACCGTCGAGAACATTGCGCTTCTCATCGCCCTCGCCGAAAGATTTTACGATATGGTCACCGATAATAATCTTCTTCATATGCCTACTCCTTTATACTTTCGGAAATTTTAATTTGTCCTGCGCCCGATGTGCCGATCATTGTTGCGATAAGTACCGAGCCTATCATCATCAGCGGACTAAGCAGATACGCCGAAAGCGGATTGACCGCAAAATGAAACGTCGACGCTCCAAACGTGGAGATGACCGCGCCAGCAAGCATCTCTCCGAGAGTGTTCGCCAGAAGCGTGCCGAGAACAATTCCGACAATCAGAACGAATACCGAACGCGATACATACTGCGCCGTAATATCCGAGTTAGTAAAACCGAACGCTTTCATTACGGCAATGGAATATCTGTCTTTTGCGACAAGCATTTTCATAAACAACAGTGCAACCAGCACCGTTATAATCAGCGCAACGGCAATTGCGGCATTGGAGGCCTTTTTGACGGAGCTTATTGTCGAGCCGTATGTCTGAGTAATAAATTCATCAATGTCCGAAATCCTGGCAAAAACAAATCTGTCCGCATATTCCGAAGTTTTTTCGTCGACAAGAGATTGATCCGTAAGCTCCGCGCAGATAACGAACCACATAATGTCGTTCGAATTGTCGGTGAAAACAGCCTTTGCGGTTTTGCCGCCATTGGTAATGTCGGAATAAATTCCGCTTACCGTGAGATTTTTCTCCTTCCCCTCAATTACCAGAGTGATGACTTCGCCGACCTTTTTGCTCAACTCATCGGCGTTCAAAGCCGAAAGCGCAATTTCGCCTTCTGCGGCGGGTGCTCTGCCCTGGGAGTATTCTATAGGGAATATCGAATGGTCACCGAGCTCAATTTTTATATTTTCTTCCGATCCGTCCTCCATTTTTGCTTTGAATGTTTTTGTTGTAAGCACGGCATACTTTGAAATGGTACTGTCGCTGTTCATAGTCTTTAAAATTTCAGCGGCTTTTTCAGAGATATTGTCGATCTGCTGAATGTCAATGCGCATATCGTAGTTTCCAATCCCCATATATTTGATGAAGCTTTTTGAGGAAATCGTGTTGTACAGGTTCTGCGGAACAATAATGATAAATGCCGAAATCACCAGCACCGCAAGCATTGTGGCGTAAAGTCTTTTCCTTGCCAGAACATCTTTGATACCGAGAAAAATATTCGTGTTAAACAGCCTGTTTCCGTTCAGGCAAAAACGATTTGCGCCCGCGTTTTTTTCCTGTGAAGTGCCAAAGCGTATTGCTTCCGCAGCGGATATTTTCCGAAAACGTTTCAGCACTCCGCTTACATAGGCAATAATTGCAAGGAATACAAGCAGTATGCCGATTGTTCCTAAAACTACGGCAAAAGAAGAATTTGCGCTTTCCCCCATATAAAGCCGGATATTTTCAAGAAGCATGCCTTTGAACGCAAAAGAAAGTGCAAAACCGAGAATACATCCTGCCGCCGCAATCGCCGCGTACTTCGCAAGATAAATCTTCTTTATGTCGGAAACACGCAGCCCTATTGCCTTCATAACGCCAATTTCGCGGTAGTCGTCTTCGATTTTCGCAAGAAGCGTAAAGCGTATGCACATAAATGCGATTGCAACGACAAGCACGCTTACAAGAAGGATAACCCCAATCATCATCCCATCGGAAAGTGCGTTAATCGTTTTAAAAAGCGGATATGTAATCGTTGGTCCGTTCGCTTCAAGTTCTGCGGAGGCATAAGCAGCTTCAAATGCGCCGAGCGCCGACAAATCCTTTAATCTGAACTCAATCAGATACTCCATACTTCCAAGGTTTTTTATTTCCGCGTAATCTTTTTCACTGACTAGAAATCTCTTTGAGGAGGAGAGCGTGGAATTCATCTGCGAATCGCGGAGAAATCCCGCAACGGTAAATTCCTTTCCGCTTATTACTGCCTTGTCACCGACCTTTGTAGTGTTGTCCCTCATATAACTTATTGGAACATAAAGCTCGCCGTCGGATACGTTTATGATGTTTCCGGCAAGTTCAAGAAGATAATCGAATTTTTTGCTCTGTATGCTGAAACCGTTATCCTGAACATTATTCGCAAGCGAACTATCGTCCAAAATAATCTGAGCGCCGTCCATGTTGAGAAATTCAAGCACCTGAAATTCATCGACATTGCTATTTTCCCCCGCAAAAGATGTAAGCCGAACAGTATCAATTTCACCCGAATGCATCTGCATAAAATGCGGAGTTTTAGCTTGTGTCATAAGCGTATCCAGCGCGCCCGAAAGATTGACGACGAGTATCGCCGCAAGCGAAACAAGCATAGCCGCGGCAGCGACAAATATTATGGTTGTCAGCGTAATTGCTTTGCTCTTTAAAATGTCATTGCGGATTATCCTGTAATACATAAGCCACCTCTGTTTTCAAGCTTTTTAACCGGTTTCAAGTTGTACAGAATGACTGAAGTAACACATAACAAAATCCCAGCGATAATAATGAGTAATCCCGTTCCTCTGCCACTGCCCGTGCCAATGATCTTTCCCACACTATCAGCAAGTACTCCGCCGTCAACTAACAAAGGAGTGAACACATAATCCGCAAGCACACCCGAAAGCGCATAAGCGGCAACAAATCCAAGCTGTGAAATTAACCCTATAAGTGACCATGCTCTGCCCTGAACGGAATTATCAATGTTGGTACGAACAAGAAAATCCAGAGTTGTGTTTGCAAATGGCATCATTGCAAAAAAGAGAAATCCCGAAATACAGAGAAGTACAATATTTTCGCGAAGTCCGAATACCGCCATAAATATTCCTTCGCAAAACAGCGCAATCGAAAGAATTTTTACATAATCTTTTTTTATTGGAAGAAACCCTATTATCACACTTGATACAAGCATTCCAGTAGCCACAATTGTTGCAAGTGTTCCTACTGCGGAACTATCCGAAAAAGCAAGTATCATCGGCGTGGAAAGTGTTTCTATGAAGCCAAGGAAAAAAGTCATTACCGATGACATAATCACAAGAACAAGCACGCCCCTGTTGTCAGAAATGGCATCCCAGCCGTCTTTGAATTCCCGGGTAAACGATTTTGCCTGTTCGCATTTCTTTGAAGCAAGACCTTTACGTACAGCAAGAGTTGAAGCAACCGTTACAAAAAATGTACAGATATCGATTACAAGCAGCAGCTTTATATCCGAAACGGTGAGCAGAAATCCCGAAATGATAGGAGAAATCAGATATTTTGCCATGCCTGCAACCTGAACAAAACCACCTGCCCTTGTGTACTCCTCCTCGGTAAGCAAATCCGTAACCGTAGCCTTGTATGCAGGAGCAAGCAGCGATGAAAACACCGAGCTTATTGTAACTCCCACGCAAATCTGCCATAGCTGCGCTTCTCCGCTAAGCATACAAATCAGAATAAATACAAGTCCCAATGCAGAAAGACCATCGCCCAGAACCATTAAAAGCCTGCGGTCATAACGATCCGCAAGCACTCCCGCAAAGGCGCTTAAGAGAAGCGACGGCATAAATGCAAGCAAGGTTACAAGCGCCATTGCCGATGCCTTTCCCGTCTGCTGGAAAACATAAATCCCAAGTCCGAACGACGTAAGCCCGCTTCCTATTGCTGAAATAAGCTGTCCCGACCACAATAGAAGAAATTTTCTGAAGGATTTTCCCGATTTATTCATAGCTGCTTCCATCTCCTCTACCAAACATCTGCATAGCGTCCATAAGACTTCCGCTTTCTGCACCGAGCAGCCTTTCTACGTTGCAAACAAAGGCCAGTATTCGTGAACCGCGCTCCTCGTTCGTCATTGTAACCATATCATCATCAAAAACGGTATTCGCATATATCACAATCATTTCCATGCATTCATACGGAAACGGTGTGCTGAATAGTCCCTGCTCAATGCCCTCGCGGATTATTTCCGTCAGTATCGGCGTAACGCCGTTGATTATGACCCTTTGTATTTTCTGATGCATAAGCGCGTTCTGCGGCTTGTGAATGTGCTCCATAATTTCCTTGCTGCTGCTTTCACCGCTTATGTTCAGTGCCATAACAACACGGATAATGCGCTCAACTACGGGTATGCTCTTGTCTGCGGCAATTTCCTGTGCCGCACCTAAAAGAAGGACATTATACCGCTCAATCAGCGCGTCCATAATATCCTCCTTCGACTTGAAGTGATGATACAATGTTCCCCGCGCAATTCCGACCCTTTCGAGAATATCGTTTGTACTTGTGCCGTCAAAGCCCTTCTGTCCGAAAAGCTCATCCGCCGCGTCAAGTATTTCGTTCCTGCGTTCATCCGCCTTTTTTACAACTCTCATTTTTATACCTCCTTTGTAACCGACCGACTGTCTGTCGGTAAAATAATAACATACTATTTAGAGTTGTCAAGAGAGTGTGCAACATCTCGTCAAAAACCGATTTTGAAATTACTTCATCAAAAGACCTCTTGACACTTATTATGTGTTGTAACTATAATGGTTACATCTCGAGGGTGTCAGTAATGAAAATAAGCAGCAGATTTTCCATAGCGGTTCACATTCTTTCATTGCTTGCTCCAGCCAAGGATGCGCACTGCACGTCGGAATGGATCGCTGGTAGCGTCGGAACGAATCCGGTTATCATTCGGAAAATACTCGGGCAGCTAAAGAAAGCAGGATTGGCGGGCCTTCGAGCGTCGTTCTGGAACTGATCGTAAGACGGGCCCAAAATGCCATGGAAGCGATCCTGTCTGACATAACGATGCATGAGTTACTTTCCGAACTTGCCGAACATATCAACATGAAAAAGTGAACCCATTTTTTTTGGAATGGTTGTAATGAAGTTGGTTACAACACCGAATCTCGAAATACATGGAAAGGAGAGACGTGGATTACGACGTGCATAACATGCTGGTCGCCAAGTACGGTATGAGCCGGGATCAAGCGATTGCGATAAACGAAAATCTTAGCGGTAAAGCGAAGGAAATCGGGCTTACACTCCAATTTGCCACCTTGATTCTGACGAACACATTCGATGCCCATAGGTTGGCGAAGTACGCATTCAATCAAGGTAAAATGAACCCGAATGCACAGGAACTGTTCCGGGCATACTTTACCTACTTCTGGAATTTGGGCGACCACGAAACGCTGGTGGAATTAGTGGTGAAGGTCGCGTTGGATCGCGATGAAGCGCTCAAGGTGCTTGCTGGCGGAAGTGCGCGGCGAGGAAGAAGCAAGCCGGCTTGGCGTCAGCGGAGTGCCGTTCTTCGTCATCGACCGCAAATACGCCGTATCGGTGGCGCAGTCAACCGACGTATTTCTCAACGCTTTGCAGACGGCTTGGAAGGAATCGCAGTCGTTGAATCTGTTGGACGATGCCGGGAGCGAATCTGAGTGAGCAGTTTGTGCTGACAGCGTTACGTTACTGTTTCAATAATCGTTATCAATATAAGGAAGAGGGAGATTTGACAATGTTTAGTAAGTTTAGTAAGAAATCATCGATAGGAGTTATTTTGTTGCTTTGTTTCACGTTATTGCTGAGCGCATGCTCCGGCAAGGCGAATACGACGAATACCGCGAGCGAAGGAACTAAGACGCCAGCGGCGGACCTCAAGATCACGCCGTTCAACCCTGGAGAAAACGGCCTCTTCTCCGTCTCCTCGAGCCTGATCGAAGGACCGAACGAGGTACTGCTCGTCGATGCTCAGTTCGAAAAGAGCAACGCCGAACACCTGGTCAAGATGATCCGCGACACTGGAAAGAAGCTGACTACGGTGTATATCAGCCACAAGGATCCGGATTTCTACTTTGGCCTGTCGGCGATCCGCGAGGCATTTCCTGACGTAAAAATCGTTGCCACCCCGGCCACTGTAGAAGGGATTAAGGCAACTATCCAGCTCAAGAGCGATTTCTGGAGTCCGATCCTGAAAGAAAACGCCCCGACTGCGCTGATCGTCCCTGATGTCCTTGACGGGGATAAACTGACGGTCGATGGCCAAACGGTGCAGGTGATCGGTCTCGACGGTTCGGATCCGTCTCATACCGTCCTTTGGGTTCCGTCGCAAAAGACCATCCTGGGCGGTGTGCCAATCTACGAGAACCTGCATGTCTGGATGGCAGACAACCAGACTCCGGAGAGCCGTGACCACTGGCGGGAGATTCTGGATCGGATTCTTGACCTGAAGCCGGAACGGGTTCTCCCGGGCCATTACCTGGGCAAGAGCACCGAAAATATATCCAGCGTCACCTTTACTCGTGACTACATTGCAGAATTTGAAGCTGCGGCTAAGCAGGCCAAGAATTCCGCTGAGCTGATTGCAGCGATGCAGAAGGCCTATCCGAACTTCAAGAACACAAGTGATCTGGAAATGGGCGCTCAGGTGATCAAGGGTGAGCGTTCCTGGCCATGATATAACGCATGACGCCACGCGTTAGATGCGGAGATGGTTAAGCCATAATGGTGACACTTTCACCTGCTTCGACCTCTCCTTCCGCTACGATTTTCACTCGGTCGTCATAGTAATAGCGGGTCGTCACGCCGCCTTTGGGCGGTAGTGACGGCCTTTCCCTTTTCGGTCGTAACCTGCGTGAGGCGGTTGCGGCTATCTAACGCTCCCGATAGTTGAAATGTATAGCTGTACAAACTATCACTAAATCATGTGATGCTTCCATTAATAATCTTTACATCTTCCTTTCCATACAATACTTTCTTTGGATTTATAACGATGATTAAAACTGCTACAACTAAATAAAAAATCGCGTTATACATGATTAAATCGATTAAGTTTTCGTTTATTAAGCCAATAAAAAAATTAAAGAATTGGTGGATGATGATTGGGATAATTAAATTCTGATTTAAGTTATAAAATGCTGTCATGACGATTTTAGTGGATATGAGTGAAATCATAAAGAATAGAATATATTTGATTAAATCAATGCCCACAAACCCTGTAGTAAACCATGTGGGTAGATGCCACATCCCCCACCAAAATCCTATGATTATCGAAGCTTTTAATGGCGAATGCTTCTTTTGGAGCTCAATTTGAGCGAAACCTCTCCACCCTATTTCTTCTCCTAGTGGCCCTGCAAGAAGGTTTTTAAAAAAGAAATAGATCAGCATTCCCCATGATGATATCGTAAAAATAGAGTCTACTTCTCTATTATTAAATACGAGAAACAAAGTCATCACAAATATGAAGGCTTGAATCATACTCACAGTAAGAATCACAGAAAATTTAAGTTTATTTTTGAATTTATCTTTTACAAATTGTATAAAACTCTGCCCAGGATAGATTTTTTTAAATAGCGCCGCAAAAGCAAAGGTTGAGGACCAAGATGATATACAGAACATTACATCAAAGACCCATGCAGGAAATCCTAACATGCTTATGGCTCCTACAAGTAAAAAAAGCGGCAAAAAAATGATATTGGTTAGTAGAATAAAACTTGCTACTGGTTTTTTTAGTTTCATTTCTCTATTCATGCATAATCCCCGCTTCAAACTAAGTATTTCGTAAATATAATAACGCTCATATTTACTAATATCTTCAGCTTAAACCTAGGGGTTACTCACAGGTCAATACATGTCTGCATTATTTTATAGGTGCATAAATTTCTAAAAATATACGTTCAAGTCCCTCTTCATAAGTGGTAAGTAATAGATTTATATAAACTAGCCCCAAAAGCTCATACCCTTTTTCTATTGCTACTTTTCTTAAATTAGCTTCCACGTTATGATCAATACTTTTCCCACCAGTTGACCATCTTCCATCTTCAATAACGGTATACATACATTTTGGATGAGATAGAATTTCACCTTCTATTTTTTTATCAAAGTCTTCTACTTTTCTTACAATGATAAACTTATCTTCTATAATACCTTCTTCATTGAAACTGATGACTCTTCTTAAAGAGGTTAGAGTAACTGCTTTTTTTAAGCTGTCTGTGTTCTCTTTTAGAGTTTCATATTCATCATACGCTGTAAAATGTTCTATTTCTCCTTTTATTTCTAAAGGCTTCATTTCTTTTACTGTGTATTCTCCTAAAAATTGTTTAATTTTTTCGCAATCTTCTTTTACTATCTGAAGCTTTTTTAATAGAAGCTTTTTATATTCTATTTCCTCTAAAACATTTTGTTCTTTCTCTTCTAATAATGATTTTATTCCCTCTATACTCTTGCTTTTTCTTAATTCCTGGATTTTTTTAATTTCAATATCAATTTCTCTATAGAAATTTACTGTTGTTATATCATATATATCAAAATGATTATATTTTCTATACCCATTCTCCATATTTTGCTTAGGCTTTACTAATTCCTTTTCTTCATAAAATTTCAAGGTATCTCTAGATACACCTAAAAATTTAGCTACTTGTCCAATTGTGTACATGATGCTCTCCTTTATCATTACTACATATTCTTTATGGTATTTCATATTTTGAGTACGCAGAAAATTAATGATATAAGTTTTCAGTTTCAAATGTTCTTTTTCTTTTGGACATAAAAAACTCCTTTAGACAATCCGATTTTTTTATTTCCGCCAAAAAGTTGAACAGTCCGCCTTGTCCAAAATATTAAACTCGATCATTTTCTCAAGTAATGAGAAATCAACCGGATGATCCCACCGTATTCGTACCAACTGCTGGGTGTGCTCATATCCAGCCTGTACAATTTCATCGGAAAAATGAACAATCCCTGCCCTTTCAGGGCCAACGGCCAAATGATTTTTGGATACGCTAAAGCCAATGATAAATGTGCCGTGATCGGTAAACATAGGCTGATTCCACGCAATTTTCGGCATTAAAGTTGGAAATGTCTTGGTTACCCAAGCCAAAACTTCTTCCGTTCGCTCCCGATGTACCGGGTTATCGATTTTCGCTAAGAACTCTGCAAATACTTCCATGTCATTCTCTCCTAAAATAAAATTATTATTTTTTAATAACATTATTGTCACTGCACAACAATTCCTATTCCTCGGCCTTCTTTAATCCATTATACGGCATCGGTTATACAACGGACGCGATCGGCCGACCGCTGTCGGAGCCGTCGGCCGTTTACGGGGACGGCTAAGCCCACGGATGCGGAGAACGGACATATGTTTGTCCCGCAAGTCGAACCGTCATCCGATGCCGAACGACCGAGACAAGCCTTTCCGCTCGACCGGGTTTATAGTATGCTAACCATACAAGGGAGGTAATATATGGTGAAACAACTGATTATCGGAGACGCCATGCATGAGCTGGCCAATACGCGCCGCATCCTGGAGCGCTTGCCCGAGGAGCATATGACGTGGAAGCCGCACGTGAAATCGATGACGTTGGGCGGGCTGGCCACTCACCTGATCAACCTGTTGAATTGGCAAGTCGCGATTTTTCTTTACCCGGAATTCGATCTTTCGACCGTGCCGCTGCGTCGGGAACCTTTGGAAAGACGCGAAGACGTGCTGAAGGAATTCGACGCGAACGTTATCAAGCTTGAAAAGCTGTTAGCCGAATGCGACGAGAAAACGTTCGGCGAGGAATGGGTCTTGCGGAACGGCGACCATATCATCCTGCGCCAACCGCGGGCGATCGCGCTACGCACCTTCGGATTAAGCCACATGGTTCACCACCGGGCGCAGCTCGGGGTTTATTTGCGGCTCCTCGATATTCCGGTGCCGGGCCTCTACGGTCCCTCGGCCGACGAGGAAGGCAAATGAACGAAGACGCGCCGAAAAGTCGCAGGGCATCGGCATGACCGCCGGTACTCTGCGACTTTTGTCGGGATGAAAGCTTTTTTCCGCCGGTCATAGCCCAAATGACTTGCTTTTCCGCTAAGCGGCAATCCGCTCTAAATCTGTTTTTTCATATATAGTCTTTACCGGTACTGACCTCTACCTTCTTTGATGTAACGTTCAATCTTCGCTGTTGTCATGTTTTGCGTTTAGCTAAGCCATATGGCACAGAAGAAAGAAGCTGAGGTGTAGAGCGGGTTCGCGTCTTTATTGTACGCCTTGGCCTATTCGACTTCGGCAAGCGTCCCTAACACCGATGTGTCACGATTGCCTATGTATGAAAGCGTCCAGCCGCTCCTTCTGAAGAAGATGGTGGCGGTAATGCATCTCCACCATCGCGAACCATTCGACCGCGTTTAACGCGCCGAAGGCTACGGCCGGATGAACCGCCTTCCGCTCCAGCCGCTCTGGATCTATGCTCTGCAGCGACGCCCCAATCTCATGCATGCGGCACCTTGCTTCCTCCAGCTTGGCGACAAGCTGCTCCTTGCTCTCCGGCTGCGGAGGCGTATACTGCAAGCCTGCAGGTACCTTAATGCGAACTGGCGGGAAGCTCCCTTGCTCGAACACGGCATGGCCGGCCTCCGTCTTCCCGCCGCCCCCCTCGCCACCGGGATCCATGCACTGCTCCGCAAGACGGAGCTGCAAGTTCAGCGTGGAATGGGGCAGATGCAGGTACATTTGCCCAAGCGACCATTCGTTCTCGCTCGGCTTGCGCCACAGTTCCGCCAGACTATACTTGTCCAGTTCCCGCACATAATGCTTCGTAATCTCGTCGAACCGCACCAAAATATCCGTAATCCTCATGTTCTTGTTCATCAAGATCATCTCCTCGAATACTGAAGTACTCTCATTATATGAAAGGGTCACCAATAACGGAACAACATCATAAAGCTAAGTATTTAACAGGAATATGGTCCTATTTCAGTATTTTTTCATTCCTTTTTTTGGTCATTCTTTTACTATCAATAAAAAAATATGTATGTTTTTATCTGATTGTTAAGTGTTAAAATTATTGTGCGTTTTCTGAATTGACATAATAACTATTCCTGCATCGAACCATTTATTACCTTCTATTAGTCATTAATAAAAGATGGGGGAGATACAAAATGAAGAAAATTATATCAGGATTAATACTGACGTTAAGCATTGGTTTTTTGAATAATTCACATGCAATCGCAGGACCACTAGTTAAATCAGAAGAGGATGTTAGACCAATAGAAGTTGTTGCTAATGGTGAATTTATAAAGATGGAGATTACTTGAAAATAAGTGCAAATAGCAGAACTGCCTATAAAAACGAGAAAGTTATACAAATGGATATACCTGCTCAAAATAGAAATGGCCGTATTCTTGTTCCTATACGATTTGTCTCTGAATCCTTGGGGTACAACGTTCAATTTGAATCGATTCGCAAATTTGTTTTCGTTAACTCCAAAGACTATTCGTTTGATTCGAAATTACTGTATCAAGATGACCTTCAAGCAGCACGTAAAGCCGCTATCGCATTACCAATCAACGCGGATTTCAAAACACTTGGTACATTAGATGGTTATCGTTTACACCACTATACGTTCCCTGCAGGAAGAGCAGACACTTACTATTTTGAAGATGGAATTTATACATTTGTACAAGTCAAAGACGGCAAAGCAAATGCAATTGGACAGTTATTTCGGGAACGAAGAGTGCCATCTCAAGCAGCAGGGAATGTTTCACCCGAAATGAGTTTAGATACAGACCCGATCATGGAGGCTTATGATCATCGTAGTGTAATTTTTTTTGAGAACAATGATGGTACGGCTACCACAGGTTACAACGATAATAAAAATAAACCGGTAAATATTAAAACAAAAATCAATCTATATTCTGATATCATACAGAAACTTCCTGACCGCAGATAAAGTGGCTGATCTAAATTTGAAATAGGCAGGGAATAAACCATGCCTATCTCCTTAAGCATGAATACCAGCTTTCTTTAATGAAGCAGTCAAGTTACCGTTTGAGGTTACATAAGTAAATGTTTGCGAAGTGGTTTGATGAGTATAACCTTGTGACCAGAAAACTTCATTTACTTTACCCGTCGGATCAAATAGTGTCCAAGCGCCTCCTCGCGTGGTCTGATATGCGATATTCTTCATTACAATTTGGTTAGTAAATGCCCCTCATGCGATAAGGGCCTGGGATTTTACTGTCAGTAATAATCCTGATCACATGCTCCAATTACAACCCGAGCGTTAATAATGCCATCACTAGTAGTGAAAGAACCTTCATTAAATGTTTGATAGCTGTCCTCACCTTATCATGACAATATTTGTCCTCCAGTTCGTTATATACAAAGGAAAATCAACAAGAACTATATCGTAAATCGCCATATGTGGACTTAGAATAAAGAATTGTTGGTTTGAAATTATCGTCGCGAACACTCGTTCCAATAGATATCCTTATATAACAAAAACAGGCGTCTTTTGCACAGCTTATATGTGCGAAAGACGCCTGTTTGATTTTCTGACACTCTTTCAGTGGCCTTTCTTATCGATAGGAGGTTCCACTGCGATTATCCCACATTGTAATGCGGTTTTAGCACAACTTCTTGTTTCACTTCTTGGTTCTTGTTCGACTGATTACGTTGGCTAGGTACTGAGATAAAGATCGCGAACAAGAAAGAGAGCATACACAAGACCGCGATAACTGTAAAGGTAATATGGAAACCACCGAACAAAGCACTAAGGAACGAACCACCTAAGGCACCTAAACCGAATCCTTGATAAATGATTCCATAGTTCTTGCTCTGGTTCTTCAAGCCGAAATAGTCAGCCACAATCGCTGGGAAGACTGTGATATTACCGCCAAAACAGAATGCGATCACCGCGACACATGTGAAGAAGATGCCTAGGTTCAAAGGTATGAAGCTTAAAGTCATGACGGACAATGCCGTTGCGAAAAGCGCTCCAGCTACAACTTTCATACGTCCTACTTTATCGGACAATGCACCGAGAATGATCCGGCCGGCCGTATTGAAAATCGCCACCATAGCTACAGCATTCGCTGCTGTGCTGATATCAAGACCGGCAAGCTGCACACCGATGTCTTTGACGATACCAATCAGATACAATCCACTCATACAAGCTGTGAATAAAATAATGAAGAGCATATACGCTTCTTTCGTACGCAGCATTTCTTTGACTGTATAGTTCCGCCCACTGTGCGATTGGGTATTTGCGTTCGCAGGTGTTTCCGTAATTACGGCTTCTTTGATTAAGATCGAACCGGTAATCACCATCACCATCACGATCAATCCCCAGACCAGAAATGCATAGGAGACTCCCATGGTATTGATAAAATTCGCATTGATATATTTAAAAACCAAGCTGCCTGTCCCAAAAGCGCCCACCGAGATCCCCGATATTAAACCTTTGCGTTCAGGAAACCATTTCATTAAATTCGATAGTGATGTGATATATGCTGTACCATCCGCAAAACCAACAACCACACCAGCAAGCAAGTACAACATCCACAACGATGAAACCTGTGAGCTAGCGACTAGCCCCGCACCGAGAACAGCACCTGCAATTATCGTCAAACGCCGAATTCCAATACGATCCTGAATTTTACCGGCGAACAGTGTCGCAAAAGCCAGTGCAAAACTGGTGATGGAAAACGTAATCGATACGGAGCTAAGCTCCCATCCAAATTTGTCAGCTAACGGCTGATTAAATAAACTCCACGTATATATGGTTCCTAATCCCATTTGTACAATGATTGTTCCAAGGACGATCATCCATCGATTTACCTGCGATTGGGTTGCTTGATGCGTTCTCATGATAGATCCCCTCTTTTCATTCTGCTATGACCAAGATGTGTGCGTTATCTGTAGGGAAGAAAGCCTCTTACGCCTTGCTTTCACACCCTTATCTTACAAGATAAAACGCTTTCTTGAGCCAAGAGCGACATGAAATGACAGGATTACGGAATGAACTGCATTTATATATGCATCAACTGCCTAAATTCTTTGACTTTACTTCGACTGACGGGCACTTTGGCATCCATATCACGTAGACGCAGCAGGTAGGTATTGTTGAACCATGGAACGATTTCATGAATTTGGGACAAATTGACGGTATAGGAACGATGACAACGATAGAATCGATCTTGAGGCAGCATGGCATGAAAGTCCGAAATACTCATCGGCATCGTATAGATACCGCTCTTCGTGAATACGTTCGTCACCTTCTCTTGTGCTTCCGCATAGTAGATGTCATCGCTATCCGTTACAATATATTTATCATTTTTCAGCAGATTAATGCGTTTCTCCTCAGATCTTTGCCTGCTGTCCACAGGATTTGAACTTCCTCCTTGCTGCAGATCCCGTTCGAAGGCGGTCTCCAGCTTACGTAACATCGCGGCAATCCGGTTCTCGTCATAGGGCTTCAAGATATAATCAAAAGCTTCCAGTTCAAAAGCTTGGGCAGCATGTTCCTTATAAGCTGTTGTAAAAATAACATACGGTTTCTGCGCGAACTTACTGATATTAGTCGCTAGCAGCATCCCGTCCAGGGATGGAATGTTGATATCGAGAAAAATCGCATCGACTTCCTTCTCCTGCAGAAATTTAAGCACATCAAGGCCATCCTCGAATCGCTCCACGATTTCAATGCGGCTATGTTTTGTAATCAGATATTCCAGCTCTTCACTGGCTAATACTTCATCTTCCACAATTATCGCTCTCATTGTGTCTCCTTCTGTATGTCAAAAAAGATATTCGTTCCTTGATCTAGTCGCTCCACTGTAACACCATGCCCGAAAATGAGCTTCACACGCTTATGCACATTGAAAAGACCAATATGGTTCGGTGGAACACGTTCCTCCATCACCTGTTTAATGATATCTTCACGGATACCCACGCCAGTATCCTGCACACCAATCCGAATGTAATCTTCTGTATCTTTGATATAGATGGTTACCGTTCCGGGTCCTTTCTCCTTCAATATACCGTGGACAATCGCATTCTCCACTAACGGTTGAATGATGAGACTGGGAATCTTCACGGAGACTTCATCCACATCATAAACAACATGTAACCGATTACCAAAGCGTGCTTTTTCAATTTCTACGTAATTCCGAACCTGCTCCAGCTCCTTATGGATATCGATCAATTCATCCGTTAGCTCCAAATTATAACGTAAATATCCTGATAAATTAACGATCAGCTCCCTCGCTTGATCCGGTCTATTCCGGATCGAGGACCCAATCGCGTTCAACGCATTGAACAAAAAGTGAGGCTGAATGGTTGTCTGCAGCGCTTTGAGCTCAGCTTTATTCGCCATCTCCTTAATCTCTTCCACACGGGACACTTCCATTAATGTCGAAATGATCTGGGATAAACCGACGGCCATAGTCTGCAGCGGATAGGTAATTTTATGCGCTTTCCGATAATAAATCTTCAAGGTCCCAGTAACTTCTTCTCGCTCTTTCAGCGGAATAATGAGTAAGGATTGAATGCCGGGCAGCGCATCGTCCAGCGCATGGTTGCTTATCATGAACTCCCCGCTCCGTATCGTCTGTTTGGTCATATCACTTATGATCTCATGCCGGAATTGATAGCGGTCTTCCCCAAAACCGACGTAAGCGAGCACGTTCGAGGCATCCGTAATCGCCACTGCATCGGCTTGAATATCTTCTTTAATAATGGAACAGATCTTGTGCAATGATTCGGTATTGATGGAGCGGAAATAGGGTAATGTCTTATTCGCAATGTCCAAAGCTAACTTCGCTTGCTGCGCAGCGATTCCTTCCCGCTCACTTTCTACATTCTGAATTAACAAAATGATCAATCCCACATTCAATTGCCCTAGAATCATCGGTGTTGCAATTTTGGATACAATCTCGATACCTAATGTTGCAGGCTGCGCCATGAATATGATCAACAGCATCGTTAATGCCTCGCAAGCCATCCCGGCAACAATCCCGATAAACCAACGTTTCGCTTTAGGTGTTCGAAGATGAATATAGCCAGATACCAGCCCCGCAATAATACTCGTGATGAGACATGGAATCGAGGTCACCCCGCCGATATCGATCAAATAACGATGGATTCCGGACACCACACCCACGACAAGACCGACCCAAGGCCCGAATAAGATGCCTCCTGCCATAATCACGATGATCCGTACGTTGACGAGCGAGCCTTCCACATCGATGCCTGAGTAGGTACCGAATAGTGCAAAGGTACAGAACAGAATCGTAACGACGGCGAACTCCTTCGTTGTCAGCGATTCTTTTTGCAGAATCTGCTTAAAGCTTGGAATACGAGTTATGAAAAACAAAATAATTAGCAATAATGCTGCCCGCTCAAAGAGCTGAAGCAGCATCGTGAAATCTGCGTCTATGGAAACTACCTCCGTTATCACAAGCTGTTGTTTTTATATTTTATCAAAGTTTGCTCTGTTTTCACGTTCCAAATCCATACAAAATATTCAACATACACTTCATATAGAAATCTATAAAACTTGCAGGAAAAGTCAAACGGGTGGTAGATCTATGCTTCCTGGTATGGAGCGTTCGTGGCAGCCGCAAAAACTCGATCATTTTCTCAAGTAATGAGAATGTAGCTTTAAAATAAAGATTAATCAAAAAGTATTCCTATCCTTAACGAGCGAGAGTTTCCGTTTGAAGCAAGCAATGGATAGAGTCAAGCAGCGTGGTACACTAGTCTATCCACGAGAGCAGCGATGAGCTTATTATCGCAAAACACAGAAGTCCATTGTCCAAACTCTAGATTCGAAGTCGCTATCACGCTCTGCCGCTCATAACAATCTGCTGTCACATTGAAAAGCAACTCAGATATAGCTTTAGAATAAAGATTGATCAAATTAATACTAATAGCCTTGATAAACAAGCAAAAAGAAAAAGCGTGTTTTGAAAAAAGATTAATCAAAGCACGCTCTTAATATATTTTATTGAATCATTCTTTTATAAAAAAGTTTGATCATTTCTATGATATTTCCTCCATTAAAGCGCCCTTTAATAGAGGAACATGCCAGAATTATGTTTGATATTACTAGGCTTGCCGTGGCACATGATAAGATCGCAAAAAAGAAAGTGTGAAACCACTAAAAATTACCATGTAAAGAATGTTGGAAACCGCTATTATATAATACCGAAACTTAAAGAAATATCTTCTATTTATGTAAGACTCGTTGGCCTTCCCCATTTAATTAAATACGATTCAAGCTTAGCAAAGTCAGTTTTACCGTATATTAATTTGCTGTTTTTAATTGGTTCAATCTCTACTGTCTGGTAATCAATGATGTTCAAACCCTCACCGGAATTTTTGTGAATCTGGAATACTTCCCCTTCCTTTTGGGCGTGGTGGATGGTACTTCCATTTTACCAAAGGATGGTTTCTTTTTGTTTTTCTTGACATAAAAAGGGGCAATCCCTCAGCCAATTTTCTATGGCTTTTGGGACAGCCCCTCTAATCCTTTAACTGATAGAAAACCTGTTCAATTTTGCCTCAGTACCAAGTATGACAGTGTTAAGCTCATTCCCTCGGCTATCTTGTCCCCTTCTGAAATAGAGACTGCGTAAAAAATTCTTGCTGTTCACGCGAGCAATCACCTGACTGCGACTTCTCGGCAAATTGCAGCATTGCGCTAATCCGCTAATCCAATCAGCGATTTCTTGATGTGGAAGTAACTCTTTGTCAATCATCGTATCCACGATGTTGACCAACCGCTCATCATCCTCATCGCTAAAAATGTGTCTACCATTATGAAGCATACCAGAAATAGCGACAAGAACCTCACGCAGCATTGTGACGCTGCTCTCCTCGCACTGCACCAGCTCGACAAAAACATCCGCACCGTGAGACGCGCTGTGAGCCCAGCCTCCTACTGAAAGGTAACCTCGCAGATCCTTCTCCTCTTTATAATAACGGAGCATTGCATGCATTAATTGCTCAATTTCCGCTTGATTGAAAAATGGATTCTGTCTGTGGCGTTGCACAATCAAAGCGATAGGCAAGGCAGAGAACGTCCTTGTAAAAACTGACTGATCATCCTCGCTGCCAATATTATAGAACAAATGGTTCTCATCAGTCAGAACAGTTAAGAGGCTACGCAACTCCTCTCCACTGAACCTATTCTCTTCCTTAATCCACATATAAAACATCGGATAAATCAGGTTATCCCGTAATTCCGGCTGAGGATCGCCAATATATTGAAGTAACAATGGTAAGAAATCTTGATGCTGCTCACCTTCGCGTAACTGATACTCATCCTTGTCAATTCTTTGCAAATCCAGCATCAATTTGGTCCTTGTATCGCTCATTTTCCCATCCCTCTCATCATTCGTTCACTCGCCCATCATCTAATTTCTTTTCCACATATGTTGAGCCCCAACCCTCTAACCACCTTTTCATTGATTCTTTAGGGTTTGTCCATGACCTAGAACCTGGATAGTGTAGTGCCCCTGTCGCATCACTACTTCTCCAGAGTCCCTCTGAGTCATTATCAGGATTTTTATACTTCGAGTTAGTAGAATCTCCTCGTGGTAATAACCCTGTCTTAGCAATAGATTTATCTTTAGCATATACCAATACGTACTCTGCAGCCGTTGACACATGCTTACTATCATTTTTAGGAGAATAAGACTTTTGCCAATTAATAATCCCTATTCTTTTTTCCTCACCAAATGCTTCATTCATCATCATTCCTAAGTGAAATAGTTCATTATCATCAATACATATGGCTATTACACCAGTTGGTTTAAGCATTTTCCACATCATATGAAGACGTGGCATCATTGCTTTCATCCACTTTGTATGTTTAGAACCATCATCTTCAGAAACTAGAGCCCCAAGGCCTGGGTCATTTGGATCGCTACCCCACTCATCATTATACCGGAAATAATGCCTAGTATTGTACGGTGGAGCTGTCAAAATTAAATCTACTTGTTCTCTATATTTATGCAAGGTGACCATCCCCTGAAGATTTTCGCCCTCAAGAATTATATTTCTAGACTGCTGTTCTTCAGTCCCTACACATAATTTTCTATTAACTCGAGTTACTCTTGGCCTTACCTTTTTATAAATCTCTTCTGCTGTTCGCTTTCCATAAAAACTTAGGGATACCCCTACTCAGTTAAATAAAAATAATTGCGTTCTAAATCCGACAGAAAACTTTATTTCAAATCTACAAAATCTGTCAGTAGAAAATAAAGTATTAGACTAAGTGCCTTTATTACATGCGACTTTTCGAATTGTCATACCACCAGACTCCATAAAATAAGTTTTAGACTGACCTGAGAAATAGGAACAGCGACAGCTAAGAACGAGAAAATAAAGTCCTAGACTGTCGCTGTTCCATTGAACTAACGTGCCCCGTTAGCTTAATGCTATTTGTTCGATATACTGTAACTAAAACTCTTTATCTTCGGGAAAGGAAAATTGCAGTTCTTTTAGCTGCTCAGAGGCTTTCCAGGCAATTTCATAAATAAGACCATCGGGGTCATGGATTGTTGGTTGTCCGTCTAAAATCTCAATCTCGAAATATGTTACATGGTATTCAACTGGACCAAATGCCCCTGACTTACCTTTTATTTCTTTGACGATTTTACATCGGTAACCTGTCTCCTCATAAACCTCCCTAATACAGCATTTTTCCAGGGTTTCTTCTTGTTCTTTCCCCCCCAGACGGTACCGACCATCGTTTCTCTTCTTCTGGTTTACCTTGTAGAACCATTAGTAACTACCTATCAGAATTAACGCATACACCTGCCGCACCAACCCACTTGTTCAAGGAATTCCCTCCATCATCAGCTTGACCTTCACTATGAATTTTAGCATATATTGGGAGGGAACCTGCCCGTTAGCATAGTGAAGTCTGCCTATCAAGTTGAAGTTTCTAAATCCATGGCAATAAAATCCCTCAGATGCATTCATATTCACCTCTTATAGTTGTCTTATTTCATCCTGTATGATCCAGGAAACTTAAATGATCAATGGCGCATTAGTTAGGGCTTACATGGTTGTCTGGCTGAATTAGATTTCCCTTCATAGATGTCTATTGTTTATGAAACGGTATTTCCACACCTTCATCAATAAAGATTCCTTCAGAAATATGGATATAACTCATCGTGTTTCGAATCCAATACAGATTAGGTTCAACTTTAAATAACTGGGTATCATGTTGGTCATGGAAAGATATAATATAGGAGTTTATCCCCTCTTTAATTATGAAGGATGTTTGGTATTCATCAGCGAGTTGATAGGTACCTACAATATTATCAGCACTATTGAATTTCATGATAATAGGATGCTTTGGAGCATCAGGTTCATTACTATCATTGGGTTGGTTTAAGAATTCTAATATTTGCTGCTCGTAAAAAGGGCTTACCTCTTCATTCGTTAATAGAACCGTCACCTCTTCGCTTGTCAAAGAACATAAGCAATGCGACGAATAGCCCGGCCAACCACCAGAGTGACCAATAGAACCGTCTTGAATGATAAACCCACAACCATATGAGCTATCTAACGGTGAAGGAGTAAGGGCGCGATTCACCATTTCAAGTGATACTAATTTACCTTGAAGAAACCCTTTTACAAATCGGGCTATATCTTGAGCTGTGGCATAAATGCCCCCGTCACCATAAAAATCGTGCTTCTTATCAATATCTTTAAAAATCGGATCGTCTATTACATGGATATATTTCTTATTTATAAAATCAAATAGCTTACCGACAGCAGTTGGCTTAGATTTTGGCTTCGTTGTGGTGTTTATAAGTTGAAGAGGTTGGGCAATCATTCTTTGTAAATAATCCTCATAAGATAGTTGACTTGCCTGTTCGATAATTTTAGCTAGCAAGACATAATTTGTATTTGTATAAAGCCAACCGCTACCTGGTAGGAAATAAGGCTTCTTGTTAAGTAAAATATCTTCAATAGTTTCAACTGAAGAATTATCTATATATTCTGGGATACCGGATGTATGCGTCAATAACTCTTCAATCGTTACATCTTGAAAGGTACTTGTGTCAAACCATTTTGTTAGGTTGTCGTTAAAATGAATCACCTTTTTCTCTATTAATTGAAGTACCATCACAGCTGTGTACATTTTGCTTAAGGAAGCAATGTTAAATAGTGTCTCCCCCGTAATCGGAACTAAATTTTTCATATCTGCAGAGCCTATTGTCACATCTACAATTTCGTTATTGCTCGTTTCTACATAAACTGCACCATTGAACTGGATTTTTTCAAGCGTAGAATAAATAGAGCTGAACATAAGTAAGCCCCCTAAATATATTAGTTATCTAACATATTTGATGTGAAGAACTCAAATGAACTCTTCAGCAGCAATTTGTTTCAATTTATTCGTAATTCTTTCTAACTCATTACGTTCAGCAACAGTTAGTTTAGAAAATAAACGATCGGCCACTGAACGCTCGACATATTGTTGCTTCTCAAAGTACTCCACACCTTTAGTTCCTAACATAATAAAAACTTCGCGGCGATTATCAGGATTGATAGCACGATGAATAAACTGGTTTTTCTCCATCTTCGCAATAAGCTGGCTTACTGCACTAGAACTAATGTTCATTTCTATAGCAATCTCACCTACCGTTATTTTGTTGGCTGAGTATACAATATCCAGCAACACGGCTTGCTGAGTGGTGATAGAGCTAGCTAAATATGGTTCATAGTATTTAAAAATCAAGCGGTTAATGGCATAATCAGCTTCATTAATTTGTTTTACTTGTTCATATAAGTTCACGCAGCTCACCCTCTGAAATATGTTAGATACCTAATATATTAGAGAAGGAGCTACGATAAGTCAAATTTTTCGGTGATGGATTGTAGTGTGATAGCTTTTAACCGATAGGTAATGGAACTTCATAAGGTTTCTAATTGTATTATTGGAAATGTTGACAAGCTATTAGCTGGTATAGTTGAGAAAAGGCATCCATTAAGAATCAAGAATACTATTAAACTGCCCATTAGTTTAACACTATCGCCAGTCTAATACTTTATTTTCTCAGTTTAATTGTAGTAACGTAAATAGAGGATGGTTAGTTCAATATATGAGCTAATCTCCTCTATTTTTTGTTTAATAGAATTATTAACTATGGCTTATAAAATTAGTATGAATTATTTAATATATTGAGGATAAATCTTACGCTGGGAGTGACGCTGTGAGAGTACAAGAGGTATTTCTAAATGATAATAAAAAGAGATATTTGCTGTTGGATGAGGTAGGTGTTCCAGTTGTTCCTGTGATGAAGTATTTAAAACACCTGGATCAGACTGGTAAAAGCAACAACACACTGAAGACTTATTGCTATGCATTAAAACAGTATTTCACTTATCTTGAAGAGCGGAAGATAAATTATAAAGAAGTAGGAGTTAAGGATCTTGCAGACTTTGTAGGGTGGTTACGTAATCCGTTTGAAAGCGGGAAAGTTACTCCTTTACATCAGATTGAAGCGAAAAGAACAGAAAAATCAGTGAATCTTATAATCACAGTAGTAACAAACCTATATGATTACTTTTTCCGTATTCAAGAGATCCAAAACGATATGGTAGATAAACTGGTAAGACAGGTGTTTATAGGTAGTCATAGTAAATATAAGGGATTCCTACATCATTTAAATGAAGGAAAACCGACGAATAAGAACGCTTTAAAGCTGAAAGAACCCAGAAGAAAACCTAAGGCTTTGCATAAGGATGAAGTCGAACACATCTACGAGTCCACAACGAACATTCGTGATCGATTGTTGATTCAGCTATTGTTTGAAACGGGACTACGTATTGGGGAAGCATTATCACTCTTCATGGAAGACTTCGTATTTGATCACAAGAACGGCCATCGAATACGTTTAACGGACCGCGGTGAATTGGAGAATGGAGCAAAACTCAAGACGGGTGAACGGGAATTGCATGTTTCACAGGGACTCATGGATTTATACGACGACTACCTATACAACGTGATTGATGATCTTGAAATCGATACGAATTTTGTATTTGTTAAACTGAGGGGAAACCGAATTGGAAAACCGATGAATGACCGCGATGTACGCGCCTTATTTAAAGTGCTGTGTAAGAAAACAGGGATGCACATTCACCCTCACTTGCTGCGGCACACGCATGCAACAATATACTACCGTCAAACTAAAGACATCAAACAAGTGCAGGAACGATTAGGACACGCCAATATTCAAACAACTATGAACATGTATGTCCATCCATCGGAAGAAGATATTCGTGAGAATTGGGAGAAAGCGCAGCATGCATTTCAGCTTGGCAATATACAATCAAAGGAGATAAGTGATAGTGGAGTTACGGAATAAAAAATATGTGAGTGCGGATAGATTGCAAAATAAGCTTGAACAAGAGATTTCCAGCTATCAAGAGAGGTTAGTTCATGATGATGGGTCTGTGTCATTTCGCAAAGTTGAGAATTCCTATTTCATGACTGAAAATACTTGGAGTGTAGATGTAATTGGTTCAATAGCTAACTTTCAGGATCAGCGAAACAAATATAATCGATCAAATAGAAATATTCGGTTCGAATTTAAGAACCCAAGGGTTAATCTTGAAATCAAGTATGTTGTGTTCTATAAGTTATTTAATGATGAATGGTCTTTTTCAAGCTTATTCGGAACTAATTTCACAAACATAAACCGGCTCACAAGATTTCTTAATGAAAAATACCCTCGACTAGAATCATTATTAGATTTGAACATCGAAAAGGCGGATCAGGAATGGTTGTTTTGGTTGGAGAATCAAAATATCATTACACAAACTATAAGGAAACATGATGTGTACGGAGAACAAATAATTAAATGTTCAATTACACACTTCTTAAGACATTTGCATTATACTTTATCTCAACTTATTGATACTCGTCAGGAATGGGATAAAGATCGTTGGGACATCCGAGCTTTGTATGCTACGTATGGGATTAATTATAATAAGTCACAATCTCAATATTTTGTTGACTTCTCGAAAATAAGGAACCCCTCAATTCGGAGTAATGTTAAAGAATATATAAAGCAACGTCTTTTAAACAAAAACAATTTCTCTTGGTCTACTGCAGTAATTTATATGAATGTTATTCCGGGATTCTTAAACTTCATTTGCAACTTAGAGCCTTTATGGAATGACTTAAAAGATCTTCAAAGAAGTCATATTTTTCCCGAAGACAGACCAAAACGTAAAAAGAAACCTTACGATCAAATTGATTACATACCGGAATATGTATTAGAACAACTTTTTGCTAACTTAAATCATTTGCATTCAGAAGTCCAACCATTGGTATGGATAGCGTTCAAGACTGGTTTGCGTATCTCAGATGTATTGGGATTAACACAAGATTGTTTGTTAAGAATCAATGGAAAATACTACATTGAAACTGATATTGAAAAGACTTTTGTGAAGGGTCATCGCATTCCAATCGATGACGAATTAGCTAATATGTTAGCCGCTTTAATAAAAAAATCAATTGAGAACAGCAATGAGGACAACAATCCAGAAAGTTACATCTTTATTCGATTTCGTGGTTCAAGAAAAGGCAGACCTTATTCCCAATTATGGGTTGGAGAGAAATTGAACTGCCTGGCAAGAAATGTGAACATCACTGATGAAAGCGGAAACGTATTTTACTTTAAAACTCATCAATTTCGTCACACCTATGCTATTAAGATGCTCAACGGCGGAGCAGATATACTAATCGTTCAGGAATTATTGGCGCATGCTTCTCCTGATATGACAATGCGCTATGCCAAACTTCTGGATAATACTAAGCGCAAAGCCTTTGAAACAGTTGTCAAACAAGGCGTATTTAGCTTTGATATGAATGGGAAAATCCATGAGATCCATAAGGATGAAGAGATCCCTTACGATATCCTAGAAACGCTCTGGCGTGATAAGAAGCTAAATGCGATCGATAATCCCTACGGCTCCTGTCGGGCCCGTGTAAATGGTAATTGCCCATACGCGGAAGAACCCCCCTGTTTAACTTGTAACGGCGGCAGCCCTTGTAAAGACTTAGCTGTAGGTCTCTCTGAAATGGACGTACCTAAGTACGAAATTCATATTCAATCAACCTCAAAAATGATAGAAGTTGCCAAACAATACGGCCGCGACGAAATTGCGGAGAAAAACCAAAAGAACCTTGAGCGTCTGACCAGCATCTATGAGACGATCAGGAAAGGTAACATCGTCTTTTGGCGAATGGAGCGTATCAAAGGAAAGCAAGGTGTAAAACATGTCTGATTACGATCGCAGAGCGCATTTAAAGCAGGTTCATGAGGCTCGCAAAGCAAAGACCATACAAAGAGTGGATGAGTCGATTAGAAGGCTTGTAAAAGCCAAAGAGAGCATCAATTTTAATAGTGTAGCAACTGATTCTGGCGTAAGCAAAGCAACGCTCTATAACAATCTTGAGATACGAGTGCGCATTGAATCGCTTCGTCAGCAGCAAGCTCAAGTGCCGACACCAAAACAAATCAAGCAAGAGATGGATGAAAACAATAAGGACGCCATCATTGCTTCACTTAAACGTAAGATGAAGAAGCTCGAAGATGAAAATAAAAAATTACGAGAACAACTTAAGTTTTCATATGCGGAGGTTTATCAAAGGATTTGAAAGAATGTATGCTGCCCTATTCAACTAACGGGCAAGATAGTTGAATTTACATGACAAGAATGACCATCTATTTCTAGGAGATGACCATTCTTTGATTTCTTCTGAATATAAACTATTTTAAGTCGTGAGTTTTTATCTTATCCAATTCTTTTTTTCTCTTCTGGCTAAGGGACTTTCTTCCTGCACTCCATTGTGCAATAAGGAAAAGCAACCCTAATAGTAGATAAAGGATAAAACCTAAAGTGCTTTCGATACGATTAGTAACAAACATCCATATTAAAAACACAATATAGGCTACTGGTATAACTGATCCCCAATATACGTTGTTCCTGGTTGAAAGAAAGTATTGAACTGCTAATATCCCGACTATAACCAAAAGTCTGTATAAATCATCCATTATTATTCTTTCCTTTCTTGTTTATATTTTTCAATGATCAGTTTTGCGTCCTCTACGCTTATGCGATCATCAATCGATAGGTTTTTGATGAATTTGATGAAGTCCTCATTATCTATAGCGTCATTGATTTTTATTTTCTCGATCAATCTATCGAGCTTAATCCTTACTGTTGGATATGACACTTCATATACTTTTGCGATTTCTTTCAAAGAACCTGATTTGAGAACGAAATTTTTTATGAATTCTAAGTCCTCATTTTCCAAGGATAATATCCAGTTAGGCACATTTTTTATATCCATGGCATGTTTCCCCTCCTTTTCCATTAATACAGTAACACATTACTTTAAATAAGTAAAACAAAAACTAAATTATATTTAACATGAATCTTAATTACTAATTTATTTATATAAGTATATAAGTTATATTTACTTCATTTTTTGCTGTTGAAGAGATTAGAAACGCTTAATAATGATTTTTTTAAGGGATAAGAGGGTGTATAAAGTAGATACAATAAACAGTTGCTTCTTCATTTTGGGAATTATGATTAAGCTAACGGGACACGATAGTTAAAAATAAAGAGTTCCACATATTAGTCATGTACAATATGTAGAACTCTTTATTTTATCTGACTTTCTTAAAGTCAGCTCTTGATAAACCGTACTACAACTTTATTTTCCTAGTCTAATACTTTATTTTTCAGTCTAACACTTTATTTTCTTTTAACACATAAAAACACCCCTTTAGATATCCATATCTAAAGGGGTAAAACGATTCGACTTTTTTATATTATCAAGACCTAATTTTAAAAAAGATAAAAAAGTTAAAGGGTTCTACATATTAGATATGACTAATATGTAGAACCCTAGTTGAAGTAGAATAAAGAGCTTATTCAATAATCGCGCCCGATTGTTGAAAAAGAAAATTAAACATTAACAAGGCACTGATAAGTAAGCGTTGTTTATTTCATGTGTTTCTTTTTCCAATCTACCAACGTCATCATTTTTTCGTCTAATATAATGAACTGGTAACCTTTAATCAGTATCTTTATTGGTTCTATAATTCAAATTAATCGTGGTGGCCTTTAGCTGATCAATAAACATACGTGTAGCAGCACCCATATATTTATCTTTCCTATAGACGATTCCTACTTCTCGGGAAAGATTAGAATTTAGAATTGGAATGACTCTTATTTTATTATTGTTAAGGCACTCTAAATAAGGTTTAGGCAATATAGTCACTCCTACTCCTTTTTCAACCATGTCAATTAAAGATTCCATCGTTGTTATTTCAAAATTCGGCTGAGGGAGAAATCCCAAGTCATTACAAGATTTATTGATAAGTTGTCTTAAAAAGTAGTTTTCAGGAAATAAAACGGAAGATGTTGTCCGCAATACATCCAAATGTACCATATCTTGTTCCTCTAATGGATGCCCGTTGGGTACCGCAAGGGCCAGTTCCTCCTTGTACAAAGAAATCGATTCTAATTCTCTATCTTTCATAGGTAAAAAAACAATACCTATATCCAATTTATTTTCTAACAAGCTTTTCCTAATGTCTTCCGTGCGTAGTCCAAACACAGAAATTTTAATAGCAGGGTATAAACGATGAAAATTTAGTAATGTCGGTGGAATTAGGTAGTTTTCAACTGTTAACAATGTTCCGATAGAAATATTTCCTCTTTGGAGTCCGTTTAATTCCTTTATAGCAGTTTGTGCTTGTTCTAATTCATGGAAAATATTCTGAGTATACTTCAGAAGTAGTCTTCCTGATTCTGTAAGTTCCGTTTTTTTACCAATTCGATCAAATAAAGGTGCTCCAATCTCATGCTCTAATAAACGAATTTGTTGGCTTAAAGAAGGTTGGGAAATTCCAATCTTTTCTGCGGCTCTTGTGAAGTGAAGTTCCTGGCATACTGAACGAAAATATTCAAGTTGTCTTAATTCCATTCTAGGGTCCCCCTCAAAAATCATTTTATGGCAATATGTATTATATCATAGTTTTAACCTATTATTACTATATAAATAATTGAATTGAACTATGGTTTAAGATACCCTAAACTGTTAATTAACAAGCCCAGTTTATAACAGTATTTAATAAAGTGGGTTTACCTTTCCATCGCTGTATTGCTAGGTATCATATTGGAAATTTTAAAATCACTTAGTCCTGAAAGGGGGTGCCTTTAAGATTTGATAGGGGCGATGTAAGCACAGGAAGGTTAACAAAGGTTCTCAAAAAATTTAGGAGGTTATTAGAATGAGCGATCAAAGAACAGATATTATTAGTTACAAAGATTTTTTACAAAAAAGTACCAAGCCGACTGTTCGTCCTTGTATTTGGAAAGGAACAGATATAAAGGCACAATTAGATGATTCATTGTCTAGTGATTTTATGGGTGATGGCAGAGGTGCAGTATCGCTGGTAAATAAAGATACTGGTGATAAATACGGTGTGACCCCTACTATAAACGCAGTGGTACAAGTATTGGCGCCAGGTGAACATAATAACCCACATAAACACAGTAATTTGGCTATCTTCATTGTATTTGAAGGAGAAGGCTATAGTATAATTAATGGCGAGAGAATTGAGTGGGAAAAAGGCGATGTATTTGTATCTCCTGCTTGGCTTTCACACGAACATTGCAATACGTCTGATCATGAAAATGCTGTTCTTTATACTATCCAGGATGTACCTACTGTCTCCGGTATGGGGACATGGTTTTTGGAAGAACCTGTTGGGTCAGGAGCAAAACATGTTGTTAAAGAAAATATAACTAATAAGAACGATATTTTACCAGAAAAGTAAAATAAAAAGCTCCTGCCAGCAATGAATATTTACTCATACTTCGGACAATAAGTTTGTACGGATTCGTGTGCACGCGTGGAGAGATAGTTCCCCCTCTCATCCGTACAAAGTGAATACACCCGACAAGTATTAAATTGTATTCAAACGGTATTACGTTGGTTCAATATTAATATTATTGGGTAAATAATTGGAGGATATAATTGATGAAAAATCTAAATGTTGCTATTCCAACTCCCTTTCATGATGATGAAAGCTTATATTTAGAAGGTTTCAACCCCATTGTTGAACATTTGAAGAATAACGGAATTGAGTCACTACTTGTATCTGGTTCTACCGGTGAGCAAAATTCAATGAGTATTGATGAACGATTGCAAATCATTGATTACTTTAATAAGCAAAACTTTCAAAATATTGAACTTATGTTTGGTGTTTCAGGTGCGAGAACGAGAGATGCGATAAAACTTATTCAAGCACTTGAGAAATCTGTTTTTGACGCAATTCTTGTCCAGTTTCCACTTTATATTCAACCATCACAAAAACAAGCCATTGCTTATGTTAATGAATTGCTAAACCATACAACCAAAAAAGTTGTGCTTTATAATAATCCTGCCCGAACTGGTTTTAACCTAAGTGCTGAATCCCTTAATGAACTTGTCTCTCAACAACACTCGAACCTTATCGGACTTAAAGAAGAGTACAATGTGAAGCGTCATAAAAATACACAGTTACCAGATGATTTCATTATGTTTGCTGGAGGAGATGTTGACCTCATAGAAAAAATACTCGATGGCTGCAATGGACTTTCCAGTATGGTAGGAAATGTTTACCCTAAAGAAATCAAGCAAATTTTAAATGACCTATTAATGAAAAAACCAGTTGACGTTCATAAAATAAATCAACTGATTGACGAAGTGACACATTATCAAGCCGTTATAAACATAAAAGAACATTACAATTCCCTTGGTATAAAAGTAGGTCCTTGTCGATCGCCCATTAATTAGTAACTAGTGTCCAGCTACTATACACAGTTGATTCAAACAAACGACTTTTTTGAAACAGCCGCATTTTTCAACAGGAGAATGCGGCTTCATGCTGTTCAAAACAGAAATGGACTGCGAACGCTTAGTCACTCAAGAATCCCACTGACGTTAGTCAGCTTGCCCATTTATGGGTGGGAGTCTCAATTATTCATTAGGACCGATTACGCGGTTACGAATATCTAATTTTCCCTCGCCTTGTGCTCGTTTGTTTAACGTATTACGCCAGTTCGGAGCAAGGAGTTCACAAGCAGCAAGTCTAGCTTCTTGTTCTAGATCTTGTTTTTTTGGTTATGCATAATATCGTTACATTTAGCAACGGTCCATTCGGGAAATGGTCTCTCTTGAAGTTGAAGGTAATCTCCTGCTTGGATATCACCTTCCTTAAGAACACGAAAATACCAACCTGTCATGCCTTGCTGCTGGATTTGTATGGCTAGGTCTTTAATCTTCCAGCGTCGTGCTGGTTTCCAGCAAGGCTGTCTTGGTTGCGAGACTTGTGTTATGGCTTGTCCATCCCCTTGGAGACCCGTTTTGCCTGCCCAGACCTTTCCTTTGACCTCACGCTTCACAATTCCACTTTCCCACTCGCGATCCATTGGTTTTTTTTGCTTCTTTTTGCCCAAATGTTTGTGGCTTTCCGACCATAACTCGCTCAATGACGGGTTGACTCACCTATATCGACTCCTTATTCTTGAATACCTTATATTTAATAGTTGTCTCCTCCTTGAACACTTTTAGTGTTAAAATGTATGCCTGTATATTATTTATCATTTGCCACATTACTATGTCGAAAATTGCACATGTTAAAATGTGAGTAACTCATGATTGATTCCTCCGTGTAATGGTTGTTGTGGTGACTCCATTTTACACGAATCAATCATGAGCCATTTTTTTATATAATGGTAACTGTCGCACTTCATTTTACAATCCGTCTATAATAAAAAATAGAGAATAAATGTTCATATATTGAACATATTATTCTCTATTAATTATAGTCTATTTAATTTATAAACGGTGCAACTTTATTTCAAATCTACAAAATCATGTTAGGTGATAAAAAAGTCGTGAACCGAATTTGTTGGTTTTACTATGTTTGGCGCAGCACGTGATAAAGACGAAAAATAAAAAGTCTGGAACCGCTAGAAAATACCATGAAAAGAAAGTTAGGAACCAATTTGTTCGTTTTTTAATCATTGGCCCTTGAGACACATGATTCAAAGGGAACAAAAGTATAGAAAATGGAATCTACATAAATTGGAGGTCTCTTATTCAACAATACTCAATAAAATTTAAACTTGTGTATTAACTGAGACCCAGTTGTCCAAGTCATAATGGTCATAAAGGTTTTCTTTAACTTCTCTCCCCTTATTACTGCGCTGTTTTTCCGCTTGTTCAATGAGAGTTAGTAATTCATTTTCCGAACCGATATCATTAAAGAATTTTCTTAAGAAGTTTTTCACAATTCTATTAGTAAGTTTAAGTCTAGGTTTATCCTCAATATAAAAATTCAAAAGACAATCATAGGTTGCTTGAACTAATTCTGAATTCTCAACTCCTTGAATCATCTTTCTAGCATAAATTACGAGATTAACAATCGTATAATCCACTTGTACTCTCGGTAATATTTGTTCAAAGAAAATCTCTTTGCCGAAAATTTCATCTAAGTCGTTAAAGTATGAGTACGCCTCAATCTCTTCAACAATATTACTTAAAAAGTGGCCCTTTTTCCCTTGGTCTATATTTCTAAAAAAAACTATCCAAAGATCTTGACTGTCTGGTCCGTTATAAGTAATACATTCCATTCTAAGGGTATTGAATAACAAGTTAATCACATCATCATCATTTGATTTAACAAGTTCACTCCAAATATCCACTACTTTACTTCTAATTTCATCTTTGAAGTCACCCATAATAAATTTATCCACGAAATTTTTAATTGCCACAGTAAATGCAGGATGTTCCGGTAACTCGATAAGTTTTAATAATATTTCAGGCCATCTAGTTAATCTTGCATGATGATAACCTAACCACCACAGCGGTTGTGGGTGTCCAGCATACACCCTTATACAATCAACCAGGAGAGCAGGCGGAAACTTTTCAATGATACTATCAACATCTTCAACTAAGACACTTTTGTTCTCTTCACCTAAAATAATCGTTAGAATTTCAGTAGGAACAATAGATCTAGTTAAACTAACTGCTTTTAACCATTGCAAGTCTATGCGTTGACTTTGTAATAATGAAAAGATTTTTCCTTGCTCTCGCTCGCTTAAGTGTTCCCAATTGTTTATGTATTCTGCTAAGGCAACAGTTAAAAAATTTGTATCTTGTTGATCAAGTATCCGGTCTGTTAAGTGTACTCTTTCTTCAGGTTGTGTACCTGCCAAAAGATAATCTGAAATAGCATACCCAACCTCATGTAACATTCTAAATTGTATGTTTCTTTCTATCCATTCTAGCCACGATTCACAGACATTAATTACTTTTTCGGAAGGAATATTATTTATAGAATTAGTAACAGTGTTAAATAGGTGATATTCATTCACTGACACAAATTTATCTGGTATACTCCGTAAGAATAGAGTAAATAATTCACTCCAAACTTCCCATAAATCTCTTTTTTGACTTACATCAAAATTACTTCTGTCGATATTTTCAGCACCATATTCATCGCCGAAGTCGATCATAAATCTATTGGCTTTAGAAGCGATTATTTTATCTAACATCGCCATTTTCATATGGCTCAATAAATACTTTTTAGAGTCCGCAGACCGACCATGCCATCCATTTAATGCCCCTCTTATAGCTTGGAATACCACGTTCGGGTGTTCATCGCTAAAAACAGTTGTTATTAATTCATCTTGACCTTCGCAAAACTGATCAATAAACGTAAATGTAATTTTTTCTCGAATAAATGACTCTTTATAAGATAACAATTGTTTGATTAATATTATGTTTTTATCAAATTCTTCGAATAAATAACCATTTGATACAATATTCCAGGCTTCCTCTGAAGTTACGGTATGAGCTTCCTCTGGATTGATTAATCTATTAGCAACAACATCAATACCTTCTTGTTTGTGTTTACTAAGCATATCAGAAATACTATCTAAAAAGTTATAATTATCAGTGATTTCTATCCAAGGTTCACCGTTATGCCACAATAATCTCTCGTTATCAATATCATCATGTTTTACATAGTTAAAGACCTTTAACTGAAGTTCGTCTTCCAAATGATCGATATGAGAAACTAATAAACCAAGTGATGCATCTCTTACTGCTGGGAAGATCGAGTTAAGACCGTTTATGGCGATTGAAACAATTGTCTTTTGAAATTCCATGTTACTAAAATACGATTGGTGAAGCTTGTTCAAAAATTTGGTATAAGATAGAGCTGTGTCCGTCTCTAAACAAGACACTCCTCTCCACAAAATACCTTCTACTGCTCTCAATCTTAATCTCGATTGATGAAGGATTACATATTTTGCAGCTTCATGATAGGTCGGATGTGTAAACCTTATCTTATTATTAATTATCGAAATATAGCCATGTGATTCCAGTTCATCTAGCTGCTCTAGAACCCAATCCTGTAGTGTGGTATCGATATCGTATACAGGAAATGATGGCGGTGGTGTCTCCTTACCTGGAAAAGTTATACTTTTGTAAGTGTCTTCTAAAATTATAACGCTTGGACGTGTATCGGAGTTAGATAAAATAAAAGTAAGATCCTCTGTATTAATGGCATGCCTTGGACTCGCACCTAATCCTAGTGCAATTAATGTTTTTCTGAAATTATCCGATTTATTTCCGAAGTACATGCCAAGCTTTTGAGCATCAAAAGTTGCTAATTCTACTAATTGAGAAAAATCTTTATCTTGCAAATTTGATTTATCGGTATAAGCTAGATATCTAAGCTGACCAGGTTGTAGCAAATTTTCTTCAGGTGTATTGGTAAGATTGTACTTTACAAGCTGATACACCTCGTCGGGAATTTGTTTCTCAGTACAATAAGCCTCCCAAATATTCATAACAAATTCATGATTTCTCACAGTGAGATCCTTCCACCTCTGATCATGTATCATCCACTGATCAGGGTTATCTCCCTTACTAATACTTCTTAATAATTCAATTTTGCTAGTTACGATAATTTTTTTATTAGGGGTTAATCTCGTTACTAAGTCACTTAATTCTGCCCATACTTCATAATATCTTTCTTCCAATTCCACTTGCCCGAAGGGATCCTCAATCAAACACAACTTATCTTCAATAGAAATCTGATTAAGAAAACGAGATGCCTCCTTAATATCTGATTCAATAATGCACCTGTATCCTTTTTCTTGATAGCTACTGGCAATTTCTCTAGCGATATGTGTTTTCCCGCAGAAGGAGATCCCTGTCAACAAAAGAACATTTGTTGTTTCCAATGTGCTAATCAGTTCTACATCAGTTTCTCTTTTTACACTTACATGGTTTAAAGGGATTCTCTCACCACTGAATGTGTCGAGTAGTTGGATAATAGAGGGTATAACATTTTTCCGTTGGTCTCTAGCCTGTTTAATTAAATCTAATAGTTGCAGCAAAACTTTATCAGTCATACTAAGAGGAACAATAAATGAATTATGCAGTATCTCCCTGCAGTTATTCTTAAGTGCTTCTTCTTCCCGTTGCTCCCAAACCAGTGTTCTTTTAAATACGCTTCTTAGTTTAGGCCGGTTAGAATTAAAGTAACTTGCTTGTCCAACACAAAAGTTTGCACGTTCCTGTTCTAATGTTGAACCTTCACCATAGGTTGTACGAATATGGTCAATAGCTGAACTTAACAATTCATTGTTAAAAGCGTTAGTGTTTATAGCAATAGTATCAGTTAAAAATGGGCGGACTAAATCCATTGCTCGTGCCCGAGTAATAAACAAAACAAATCGATCATCATCTGATTTTAGGCGGTCTAAAAGGTTATTATTTGATTCACGGTCAGGAAAATGACTTAACCATTGGGCAAATTCTCGAACTGTTAAGTCTTCCCTTGTGCTTTTCACTTGAATTTCCACCGTAACTTCTTTAATTCCATTGATGATCTTTAACTCAGCATCTTCACCACCTGCTTTTTCTACGATAAGTTGGACATCTTGACGTTCTCTCAAGTGTGTCAACGCGATAAATAAAGTGGCTAGATATTGATACTCATATCCTTGTGGACCAATCAGTTCAATTGACATTCATTCCTCCTGGGATCGTCAAAAAATATGCTTTACACACTCTTGCTCCTCATATTAAAAGATCACATCATTTTCAATCTTAGAGAGATTGTCGAGTGATAGTGTCACGCCTTGTGATAAACGCGAAAAGAACAAGTATGGAACCACCAAAAATCATAACCAACGGTTACGTGCGGAGACAATACACACTGCCTGAAAACCTTAATCAGTCCATCCGAAGAGAAAATTTAACTTTCTTCTTTCAAAGTTACTTGAAGAAGAATGCAGTAATGCTCTGCTCTTGTCATTTGATTTATTAATTATTGCACCAAGTAATGATAAATTTTCACGTTGTAGAGCATTCAGGTCATCAATAGTAGTTATTAATTGATTAATCGTATTTTTATTTATAAATGTAAAACATTTGCCAAGCAATCCAATAAAGACATCTGAGATTTGAATGTATTTATCAGCTGTCGAATCAACAAATTTATAATTGTAACTCTCATTTGAAGTAGTTGCAAACTCAGTAATAATTTTTTGAATTTCACTTTCATTATCGAATATGTGCGTTGAGTTTACGAACAACATAAAAGGCCTCAAGTAAAAAGCGGAAAAATCTGAAATTAAAATGTAATCTTGATTATTCATAATAAAACTTAATTTTGTTCCCCGTTTAGCTTGCTTTAGCATTTGTTTTATGGAAGTCACCCAGACATGGAATTTCGGGGTATCTTCGTACTTTTCAAGTATTAAAATTAGTGAATCAATAAAATCTTCAATTCGAGAAGTTTTCAAATTTGGATAGCCATATTTGTACAACAAATTAACAAACTCTTTTTTCTCATTAAGAACTATTTGATAAAGAATATCTTTCATTTCATTTAAGAAAACGAAATTCAATTCCTTAACACCTACATCTACAATTAGCGAATCAACAATATCGACTATAGAGAAATATAGAATGTTAATATTTGAATAATGAACATATAAATCGCTTGCCAGTAACCATTTTAAGAAAGAGTGTAATTTATCAGATGATAAACATTGAATAAAGTCTCCACAAGCAATATATTTAAATTTAAGTTCTTTTACTGTTTCTTGAAGTTTTAATTGCTCTAACAAGGAATCAACGTCGGAAATTGATGTATTTCCTGTGTACATTACCCCCCCTAAAACAAAATCCTCGTCTTCTGAAACATTAAAACGTGTATCTATATCGGTCTGTTTTAAACGGAATTTCCGGTGATTGTTGGACTCATCGTAATAAAACGTCCATGCTGAATCAATATCTGTAAGATTATGAAAGTCAGCAAGCAATTTTCTCATTTCGAAATCGTTCATAATGCTCCTTTCACACATGTCGTAACCTCAGGACATATCTACTTTCTCTATATCAGTTACTAGCATCGTACAAGCAAATGTGCCACAAACCATTTCATTATCTGGACAAGTAACAGGAAAATCGTATGAAAAGTTCTTCTGAAACCTTTTATACGTCCCAACTACTCCGTTATAAACAGAAGTGGTTATTTTTTTCGGAACTCAACTCCTTTTTTCCAAGTTCTCTGTCACTAAAAAACTCATGTGTCATGAATCAACCTCACTTCCATTCATATTGTTAGTAACTCTATGACTCTTAGATCATATTATATTACCAAAAAAAGATGGCTCAACTTCATTTTTGATTAGGCTCTCATTCAACAAATTAAAATGAAAATCTCGAATCATGTTGTTATTCTTCCTCAAATCATCAAGCATTTGTTGAAGCGTACGACCTTTCCTATCCCTTGAGATAATTGTATTAATTGCTTTGATTTGTCCGGGTAGTGGCTCGCGATTTTTATTTTTCTCAATTTCATTCTTTATTTTTTGCAAAACACCTCCTGGAACCTGTCCCCAGCATATAACTATCAGATTGATTGCATTGAACAGTTGTTTTGCAGTTGGATGCCATGTATCATTTAATCCTCTATCTCTATTAGTACCATTGCTTGTTATTGTTCCAACATTTTCGGATACTAACGGGTCAAAGACCTTTAACTTGGGGTGCTGAATTAATTCAAGAAAATGATTTGCTGCATAGGTACCACATAAAAAAGTTCCTGTAACATCACTATCTTTTGCTTTATAAGAGAAACAATAATAGCTGTCAGTAAGTAAGTCCTTAGTACAACTTTGGCGCTTTTGTCCATTTAACAATCGAACATGAGCGATGGGTTTAATGTTATATTCTTGAACCATTTTCTCTCTCACCTTTGATGATCTGCATAGGAGCATTTTATGCACCTCATTCCTCAATGTCCCGTCTCGCCATAAATTAAATCCCTTTAATATACTGTTGTATTGGGAATATAATTTTGTTAAAGTTATTTTTCACTTGCAACTCAGCATCTTCATATGAACATTCCCAAAGATTACTCAAATATTTCAGAACAAGCGATATATCACGAGATGTAACAACATTTCCTTCAACTTTGATAAAAGGTCCATCAGTTTCAGTTAACATTCTATCTCTTGGGATTTTCGCAATGATTTTACAACCATTAGCAGATTCAATCATTGCAGGGTTAATAGAAAAATAGTGTCCTTCTTCAACAATGGCTTTTATTAAGTATAATGAACCACTGTACCAATGGAAAACAGCCTGTTGAATTGAGAACTCTTTTAGCATTTGTAAGACTGTAGATTCTGCTCTTCTTGAATGAAGAGAAATAAATCGCGGTCTATCACTGATATGACTTAACACATGCCGCAGGCTTTGGAGTTGTTTTGTTTTTGTAGTTATGCCTTCTCTTGAGAAATCCAGTCCTATTTCCCCAATGTATGATGTCGTTTTTGCATACTCAATAAATTTATTCATTTCAGTAGGTGTATGCTTAACGGCATAGAGTGGATGTAAACCCAGAGCCACTCGAATATATTTAAATTCTTTCAAATGAGAATATCCCAATGCATAGTGGCTCGGTAAATTTGTAACTGCAATAGTTGATATACCTTTTTTTTCATTTTCATTAGCTACTGTATAAGGGTTCTTGTACAAATCTATATGGCAATGAGCATCGATCATTTTAATTCACATCCTTAAGTAAGACCGATCAATTGTTTAATACCAGTTGTTCCTTTGTCACTAACAAGTTCCTTTACCTCAGCCATCGCTCGAATAACAAGATTTGAATACTCATCAATTTCTTCGATAGACACACCACTTGAAAGCAATAATCTTTTTATTTCCTCAACATTATAGTTGTGCCCCAGAAACGCCAATACAGCCCTAAAATCACTAACAGAGACTTTATTACTTGACAAATCGATTTCATCACTACAAATGTCAATCCCGTAGTTTTCATTGTCTGCATCAATTACATGCAATGATGCTCTTCTAAAAATACAGGGAACACATCTCCCACAACCTTTTGCATCTCTTCTAATCCAACTGGATTTATGTCCACTTTTACCACAAGACACTGAATCGGGAATAGCATTCTGTAGTACTTGTTGATTTCTGCACTGGCTAATTGCCTCTCCTTTGGTCTTCATACCTAACGGGTTCAATATTGGATTTGTAATTCCGACACCTTGTAAAATATGACTCAGCATTCGCAAATAGCTTGGATGAGCAGTTCTCGTGCTGCAAGAGCCTCTTCGAGATGGTGTAAGAGGTATATTTAAAGCAATTGTTCCATTCTCCGGTATTAACAATGGTACATCCTCGCCAATACTTGCAGCTGCATAGATTCCGATGGCAAGGAACAAAATAGAGCGGCTTCTGAAAGTTGTTTCTTTTCCTGAAGGACTCTGACCCGCCCTAACTTGTAATGAATCAATTCTGGAAGCATAATGCTGCTGCAAATGTTGAAAAAGATTACTCTGATCTGTCTTAGGTCCACTTACTTGTCCATCATAGTGTCCCACCAGTAAAATATCTCCTTGTGGATTACTTTCCAGCCAGTCCACAGCACCAACTAATGAATCTAGTCCACCCGAAAATAAGCAAACCAAATCCGCTTGAACACGTGACAAGACTCGCCTTGGTGAACGTCTTCTTTCATTTGGTCTATGCAACGAAGAAGTATTTTGATAAAACTCAATATCCCAAATATCTCCGGTTAAAAATGACATACACTTATCCAAATTTCCCTTTACAGTTTGCCACTTCATCAACTCGTATACAGGGATTTTAATCTTAATATTCCGAGTCCATTTATCCTCTACACTTTTTCTCCCAACAAATTTATCTGTGGCATAGAACACAGTAGCCATAAACAAGAAGTCTAAGACAGTATCGTTTGGAATTCCACATCTTTGAAATAGTGTTTTAAAATCTAAATCAAGATTACTGACTTCTTGAGTATCGGTATTCTGAAGGGACACTTTTGCTAGTTCGAGTTTAGTTTTTTCCGCCGGGCTTACCGTCACATTTATCATGGCTAACCTCCAAATACATCTAGTGTTTTTTCTAATACTTGAACACATATTGATTCGCCTTCTGGCCCGCTCCAATCTACCTGTGTAATGTCTTTATCGAGAGAAAAGACTGTAATTTCTGATTTAATATAATCCAATATATCATTTAAGAATGCATCGGCTTGAGCATTACCAACTTTAGAAGCTAATCTTTCATAAAAAGATCGACAAAATTGTTGATAAACATAATAACCAAAAAACTTTTCCAGCATCTCCGTCAAACTGTCTGGGTTTGAACATCCTTCTAGTACTTGAGTGATTTCATCAATCCCCTCAACTTTCTCAAACATTTCGTCCATAAGTTGAGATAGAGCATTTCTGGCATCAACTTGATCGATAGTACTTGCTTCTTCTCCAAAATAATCAATAAGCGACAAAACAATATCCGATGTTGCCTTTCCCTTTAAATGCTCTAATCCCGTTTGTTTCAGTGCTTCATTGATTCCTAGACGGTTTACTAAGGAAAGAAATGAACCTAAATTCTTTGCAACAGCTTGAGCGCTTTTAGCACCCATACCTCCATTCCTTGCTACACCTTGCGTACCTCCATTGGCACGAATAAACTGTCCCACTAATTCCTTGGAGTTATCAGAGCCAGGGCGACCTACTTTAGCTAGCCTTGAAACTTTACTCTTCAGATCTCCCCATTGAGGGGTTGTTGGTGCATCGTAGCCTTTAGATGTTCCCATTGAATATCTACCTCCTTTTTTCGATAGGTTTTAAAGCTCGACCAATTTTTGTCTCGGTTGATTTCAATTGTTTAATTACGGGTTCAAAATGCTCATTCAGTTCTTGTTTACTTCTTTGCAAAGTAATCAAATCGTTACCAACCGCCGGGGGGATAGCATCCGCAGGAACATTTAATAAAATGCGAGCGAGAATTTCAATACTTTCAATGACATCCTTTTCTATTAATCCTCTTAATGCATCATAGCCAACTTTTTGATCTGGATTTCGGAGGATATGCTTTTCAATTTGATTTAGCAGTAAAATGCGCTCATCTGTACTTAGTTTTAATGTAGAATCAAACGCACGTCCCATCCTTCCTGCATTAGAGGACAGAATGTCTTCAAGTATAGTTCTTACAAATGGTGGAATCATAGATACCCCTGATAAAGTTGAACTCAGCTTGTCCCTTGCTACCCAAAAATAATCCCTCAAATCTATATCGCTCAACAACGGCTCCATTGCCACCCAGCGGCGCATAAAAGAAGAAGACCATTCCGGAGCAATTTGTTTGGCCTCACCTTCATTTTCGAAATTACCATCAGGCGGTGCTAGCACCGCTTCAAGTTGCTTTAACTCTGTTGGCCTACCTTCTTGTTTAGCTTGCCACTCAAATAAATCCATGAATTGCTTATAGTGTCCGTACTCAAGAACCATCAATTTCACCAGAATGTCATCTCGGATACTTTGTAGTCCTGCAACCCTTGCTAGTTCTTTTCTTAAAAAATAGGCATTTAAGAATCGTTTAACTTGCCTTGGATTCCCCTTAAGCCCTTCTGTAATAAGCGGCGCAATGCTGGAACTGAAAATTAAACTTTCACTGAGAGTAGACGGAAGTTCCGCTTCACCAAATGCTTCTTTCACGGCAGCGTAACCAAATACAGAGTAACGATTTGCACACCTTTGTTCATCACAAGCCTTGTGCACTTTTCCAAGTAAGGTTTCATCTTCAACGTCCCTAGCACAAAATAGTAGGGCCATGTAGCTTTCAACCTCAGCCGGTGATAATTTGGGTAACCTATAGGGAACTTGTATTAACTTTTCTAAGTAGTCGGTTACAAGCCTCTCCGAGGCTTCAACAGGGTCTCGCTCATCCTTGAACTTCATTTGCGCATATCTAACTTCAATTGCATGACGTACTATCCGAGGATCTGCACCTATAACAAATGCTGTTCTCTCGACATTTAAAAACAATTTAATTGCTTCTAAATTTTCTATGATGCGTTCGTTCGAGCATCTGTCTAAATCGTCAATTAACACGACTAAGGATTCTATATTCGTATCTTTCAGCAGCTTTTCGAAGTCCTGTCGAAATGTCCGTACATCCATGGCGCTTGCTTCGCTCTTATCTTCCTTTATCATTTCCTCCCAATTAACATCGGATTTTGATTCCCCTTCTTCCCCTGTCTCTTCATCGTCTTTTGTCGGTAGAATTGATCCCAATGCTTTCTTACCAGTGCTCATTAAACTTGGTACAATACTTGCTCCGCCCGTTATGTACGCTGCCAGTGCAGGCATACCTATTTCCTTCACACCGAATTTCGCTACCCGCATCCAATTTACGGATTTCAAGAGCCCGGCAACTTTTTCTTTTATTTTAGGACCAAATCTTTTATGCTCACCGAGTTGTAATAGAATCGAGCTGAGGAGCGCTGACTTTGCATCATCATATCCTTCGAAAAGCCAACCATTGAAATATAAAACTGCTATTTTCTCGTATTTTGCTCTTTCAGGAGCACCCGGTGGATAATTTTCCGGATCTAAATCGTTCTCCAACATTTTCATAATACTTGTTTTTCCACTACCCCAATCCCCAAAAACCCCCAATGTGACTGGGAGTAGCTTAGGATTGGTAACAACTGACCTTATTAAGTCGGCATGAACTTTAAATCCCAGTAGATCCTTAGATGTTTCATTATCTGACCACATTGTAGTACACCTCCACTTTACCAATCTATGATAATGCTATTAAAGCTGAGTTTGCTTAATACGTTGGCGAAGCTCACAACAAGCTCATGTATCCATAAAATCAGTTTCATATTTTAAACTTTAAAACCGTAGCGTCCTTACCACCAAAATTAATACTATCTTCAAAAAAATATTCGTTGGGTTTGAACTCTTTAACCACAAATGCCAAGCTGTATTTGGCTCGAGTGACACCAACAAAATATTTGTCCGGAGCCTTCAATCGACTTATAGGATCTAGCAAGAATGAATAAAGTGGCTTATTAGGGAAAATTAAAACACGATCCAACGTCATCCCTTTACTGACCCCAAAGTTTAATGAAGGATACCCCAAGGTCGGCGTCCTGACATCGTATTTTAAAATAGATGGTTTTAAGTGTTCAATATAAGCATGTACATCAGCTTGAAGAATCTGAAAAACCCCGATAGCCGGTTCTTCTGCTTCTAGCACTCCAACAATCGGGTCCTCTGGGTATACTAAGTTCGCAAAGTTTGCTATATCAGCAACAAATCGTTTGGAAGTGTTATTTTTAATAATGTTTATTTGATGTGTATCTTTGCAAGTCTCAAGGTAACTAAAAACATGCATACCACCCTTTTTTCTATCCGATTTCGGATTGTGAGTCTTAAGAGTTGCTTGTTTGTAGTCACCAACACAATAGATTTTGATGGATGAAAGGAATAAACGTTCAAGAAGTTCTATATCTTTTCCCACCAAATCCTGCAGCTCGTCAATATAAATGCAAGCATATGTTTCCTCAAGCCTTTTCAAGACAGCGCCCTTTGATAATTGATTTAAGAAAAGTGCGAACTCGGTAGCATTGTTAGCCTTCACATCTTTGTTCTTGTTCAAAAAATACGACACGGTATTTTTTCTTGCATAATCAACACCATATGTTCTAGAGAAGTCAAAAGACTTTATTTGACTGATCTCCCCTAAAAAGCTTCTCTGATATGGCCTGATTAATTCTTTTAGTATGAATTGAAACCATGTACTTATAACAACATTTTTATCGAGCACACCGTTATTTTGCTTTGCATACTCTCTCTTTATTGAGTAAACACCTTTATTCGTGTAAGACAGCATCAATATTTTCTTAGTAGATTTCTCAGTTATAGACTTTGCATCACTACACATTCCGTATGTTTTACCTGAGCCAGCACAAGCAAGAACCAATGTATTATCGTATCGCATCTTTAATATACGCGGGGTATTCGATACATTCGTCTGAATCAAATACCCTCATTCCCCATTCAGCTTTATTGTTAATCATAAAAGATTCTATTTCTGCCACATTTTTTTTAATCATCGAATTCCCTTTAGAGATAACCCGTTTAAACTTGTTAAACACTTCCTCCTCAACTGAGTTAACAGCTAGTACACTCGGTTCGATTGTATGAAGTGTTTCATTAGTTTCATAATATATTTTTATCAAATCACCATGCGCCTTGAGGTAGTCCTTATATTTATCTATGATATTCCGTTGAACATCCCCATCATTATCCGTAATAATTCGTAATGGTTTTCTTACTAAAACGGCTAAATCACAATACCTTTTAAAAGCCAGTGAATCAACCGTAATGACATCCACTCCATTTTCAATTGGTAACTTTCCGTGAACATCTTTGTAAGCACGTTGAATAATTAATTCATCAGTCGGCCCTTCAACCAATATTACTTTCTCTGCCAATAGAAAACGAACTGTCCCATAACCGGGCAGTTTTTTAAAGAAATCCATAGTATCAGGATCTACAGCATCCAGTTGATTTGTGTGCCCCTTATACAAGAGAATTATATTTTTAAGACCTAATTTGTTTGCTACAAAACTGCTGTGCGTTGATATAAAAACCTGTTTATTCTCATCTTGATTTATTTTTGAAATAAGACGTGACATATTCCCAAATGCTAAATTATTTTCAGGCTCCTCAAACAATACTACATTAGATTTCTCGGTATCTTGTTTAAATACCAGTTCCATTTTAATTAGATTTTGAGTACCAAAACCCATATCTTCAAAAGGAATGTTCTCGACTTCGATTGAAACCTCGTTCATCCAAGATTCGAGTACATCTTCCTGCATACCAAACTTAATCGCTTTATCATCAAGTTTTTCTTCTACTGCTAACCTTTCATTAAGGGCTATAACATTCGGATTGTTATTAAATTCGTGTTTCATTTTTCTATATGCTCTAGTTAGATGTACTTTTTCATCATCAGATAAATTGTTAGTAATTCTTGAATTAATAAATTTGTTTACTGCTGAGTCATAATCTTTTTGTGTAGTATCAATCAGTGATACCTTTACCGGAAAAGTCCTAAATATAATTGGATTGTCACCAAAATCTCTCCAGCTTACTTTGTAAAACTCAACCGGTATATCATAAATCTCTCCATCCTGTACCATCGTTTGAAATGCAGGTGAATAATCTTGATTAAACTCAACACTCATACGAATGCCCGGACAGTCTTCACCAAGCTCATTATTTGTTCCTTTATAACTAGAGTTACTGACATCATTATCGAAATAAGCTTCAACAATTATAGAAGGTAATTCTTCAATTTTCTGAGAAGGATCTGCAATGATTTCTTTAAAAATAGAACGAGATTCATAGTTGAAAAAAGATGCCTTTAATTGACGCTCAAAGGACGAATTATTTATTTTTCCACTCAGAAGGACTTGAATTATTTCAAGCAATGTACTTTTTCCTGAATTATTATCGCCAACAAAAATATTACAGCCGCTATTCACTTTTATGAGCTCATCTTTGAACATTCGATAATTTTTGATATAGAGTTTGTTCATCTTCATAATGAGTTCTCCCCAAATTCCATATAGAATATCTGTCAACCAACCTCTTTTAAACAGAATACTGATCGATAGTTTCAATACCCACACATGCTATTAAATCATCTATGCGTCCGAAACTTATGTGGGATTCCCTTCTGTTCTTTCACCTTCCAAAGAAAGTCGCCGATCACAAAAACTCTTGCATTATTCATAGTTGCGGAATATCGTTTCTCTCGTGCATCCACTAGCAGAAGCTCGAATACGTACTCCTCAGCACATATTCCGTCCTCATCAATATTTAATCTAAACGGATCTGATGATTCAAAACCAACCATCAAGTGGCCAACTATTTCTGTTTTTGGTGGTACCGCTAATTTGAAATCCGCACCTATAAATTTATCCAATCCATATACATGGTGCCTTGACAGTTCTTTTCCTTGATTATTGCGGACATATAATGTGCCACCGATTATCGTAATAGGTAATTCTGTTGTATTAGCAAACGCAACTTCAATAGATGCGCAACCCTGTGCATCATGTACTGCGTGTAGTGCATAATCTAGAAATCTTATCTCGAACTGTCCTTTATTTAAATACATGTAATCATAGTCGCTGCGTTTGGCTACTGTATTCGTACTACCTTTGCGAATTAAGCAATACCCCTCGTTCAGTCTGTCAAATTTCTTTCTCATCATGTATGGCTTATTTTCTGTTTTACAGATCTTAAAAACAGCTAACACTACGCCTTTGTATTCATATCTGAAATAATCAAACTGTATTTCTGGTTCGATATTATTCAGAACCAGTTGCACATAATTGGATGAATCTATAAACTCTTTCGGATCTATTCCCTTTATCTCCTTACCTTCTGGTCGATCCTTGACTCCAATAATAATGAATTTATCGCCATTATGCCGGGAATTGGCCATCGCCATTATATCCATTAGTAAATCCATACTCTTGTCTTTATGGTATTGTCTCTCTTTAAAGTCCAGATATTCGCACTCATAGCCAAATTCGATTAATTCAGCAATCTTATCCATAGACACCTCACTATTTCCCTATGAACAAGGGACTATATGTTACTGTAAAAATTCGACATCAAGCAAGAAAATCCTACTTCATACCCAAGAATTCCCGAAAAAAGCGGACCGATAGAAGCATATTGAAAAGGATAAGCCGCGATCGTGTTAATACACGCACTGCTCATCCTTTTGATCATTTAACTGTGTGGTTGGCTTCTAATTTATTCAACGAAGCAACGTACCTACTGCTCTTTTAGTAGTAACTTTGCTTCGTAGTTGGTAGGTATTATTTTCTATGGATATTTCACTACTGAAGATCGCCGCGTCTCCATCTTTTTTGACAATTTGTTGCCTATTGGCAGGATGGGCTCCTTTACCAAGTTTTCGATGTCCCATCCGCAGGACAACCAACTCATATAAGCATGATTTCAACGACAATTCATATCCTCATTATTGTGTCTTAGTAACTCCTCTATTTTCACTTTCAATTCCGAACTGCATGATTCATATAATTTCGAATAACTTATTAGTGCGTCATACGAAATATTTTGATAACCATACTTGTATCTAAGTTTTGTAGCAACTCTTGCTACGCTTCTCATTAAATAGGAATCAATTTTCTCAATAGATTCATTTAGTGCTTTGTGACTAGCAGGCAGTCGGTCCTCGTTAAATGATTGCAACCGAGACTTTTCCAATGGAGATAGCCGGTTAAGTATCGTATATTTGCGAATTTGAAAATTTGAATCTTCTTTTAATTCCGCGGCTATTGTACGTATCTTTTGTGATAATATTTCATCAAAAGAGTGAAGATCGATCTTTGCTTTAAACGCTTTTTTTCTAGGAAAATGCTCATCCAGCCAGGTGCTATCGTTTCGACATAACCAATTGTATTCTCGAGGATGCATGCGCAGAAGAAAAAGCCGCTTATTTGTTTGATTAACTTGAGCAGTTTGCAACAGGGTTAATCGGTATGATTCCTTCGTTTCATCACGAGTCGTAGCGGCCATCTGCTCATTTGCCTGTATGGTATCCGATGGAATTAGAGGTGGATTGTGTCCCGAAAGAGTGAGCCTGGTTTTTTTCATCTTTTTAATACAACTATTTATTGCAGTTTCTGAAAATCCAGTTTCCTTATGTATTTGATATGGCGTGAATCCTTCTAAATACAAAGTTTCTACTCTTCCATACCACAAATGCCCCATCGAAACAATAAGAGGCTTATTGGGTTCTTGCCTACCGCGCATCCATCTTTTCGAGTAAGTAAATCCGCATACTGCACACTGAAATGTTGTTGTAATTGAAATCCCTCCTGAGATTTTTAACTTACGCTCGCACCTTTGAATTATCTTCTTTCCTTTCTGGGTGCATATAGGGTTTAGACATTCCCATGGACCATGACCAAAAGGGATTGGATTTGCAATAGGATGCTCATAATTCAGAAAATTTGTTACTGAACTGAAAAGATACCTTATTAGCAAAACATAAAAAAGAATGTGCGTCCTAATATTATGCGGCTGTAAAAAGCGTCCAGCAAAATGTCTCGATAGTAGTGTATCCGCTTTTAATCCTGTAACCTCTAATATTTCAGGACTATGGCTATCTACTATCTTTTTCAATAACTCACTGCGCATAAACCGACCTCGATAATGAATTAAATTAATCTCCCACATTTTCATCATGATTTTACTTTGTATATACTCAGCATGAATGATGCCCGAGAGAGAGTTCAATGTATAAAGGTCTTCAAGTAGAGTATTCTGATAGTCGTATATCGAGGATTCAGATCGGATTTTTTTAACTTTAATTGCATTTGAGCAACTAGGACATTGGGGCTTAGACAACAGTGTTTCTGCATAATCCTTACTGAGTGGGCAGTTACAGTCGGGACAATAATCTATCAGTTCAACACGATGCAGATGACAGCAAGTCATAAAATCGAATTGATGTGCACGATGAACATAACATTCACCGTACTTCTCGTAATCTTCATACAAGCATTTGGGGCAATATTTAACCTGCTTTGAAAATAGTTTTGTTACATTAAGCATGTTGTTGTTATAATTTCCGCTATGAGTTCGAATACGTTCATCCTCGTTGTTTCGATCAGTCCTGGTTAAAAAACAACTAATAAGCCTTGCCCAAGTATGATGATTAATAAAATAACCAGATTCAAACGGATGTCGGTCCGGTAATTTTTCATACAACTTAATCAGGTTAGCAAGAAACATTGGATTTTTGTGAGATCTTAATTCAAATAGCTCTTCCTTGGTATCTGGAAATATTTGATTAGGAGACATAAGGTGGTATCTATAAATGATACTTCTGAAATCTTCATCTAGATACGGTTGCGGAAAAAACGCCAAACGTGACATCATGATCCTTCCTTTATCAAGGATTCGTCTACCGACGTGCAAACAAAACTTACGAAATGTTCGACCTACTAACTTCATATATAACACGGCAATATCGAATAACCCTCTACCAATTTGTTTTCTATGCAAATGAGAAATACTTAGCTGAGCAATTCCAAGTATTTTACATTCACGTCTTTCCTTAGTGGATGGTTTAAGCCAGCTAACTTCAGTAATCTCCACCCCAATGCTTTTCCTTCTGCCCCATTAAGCTCATTTGCAGCCCAAGTTAACCTACGAATTTGATATGTCTCTGTAGAATCGACGTGCTTCTTAATAAATTCATTGGTTTTAGGGAGCTTGTTTAGATTCTTCATAAGCTTATGTTTCAGATTGCCTGAATCCGTATGTCTGGCTATTGAGGCCAACGATATTCTTTGCGGATAAGGCAACTGTTTCATCTGTTCGACTGCCTCTACCACTGCATTATACAAAATCTCATCTCGCTGATCCCAATCCACTTTTCGGCTGACCTTTGTTAGCGAACATCCTTTGATTTTTCTAGATCTGATAGCTTGACTTTGGCTTCTCACTTGATTCGAAACTGCTTTATTTGTATCAAGATACTCGGTTTGATTTTTTACAGTCCCAGGGTCGACACCGAGAATTTTTGCTTTCTGACGAAGAGAGGTATTGGTTTTATTAAGACATCTCAAGTTGTTATACCATACCGGACCAAAAGCTTTAATTCTGCCTATCCGGTTCCGATCCTCATCACATGTGTCCGGGCCTCTTCTTGAGTATACAAATCCGCAACTGCATTGGAAGGTACCGACCGGCTTTGAAGTTGTTGAGCAACGAGTAATTGCACATTTTTCAACAACACTTTGATTGTAATGATCAGCCACTTTATTGAGGCATGGCCATGGCCCGTTTCCAAATGGATGATTATGGGGGGTGACAAAAAAACCACCGACAGATTTTTCAAAAAAACCGAGTATTAATAGATGCCTTAGTGGATGCATAATTTCTTCTTGATTCCTGATTATTTTATGTAACCACGTATCAGTGCTATTTGAATCGATACCGCAGTCTAGGTATTCCAGCAGTTTATCAGTGTAAATATTCCGAAAATCCTGTATAAGGCGATTAAATCGTACCCGACCACCTATTGTTTGGTATCTTTCCTTTGGGAGCACCATTCTATAGGATGCGGTCTTTTCTTTAGATTTTGACTGGGACTGTAGAAGAAAATTCGATTGAACAGCAATGATTGCCAGATGATCCAACCAGTTTGCGTCAATATCGGGTTCGGTATAGTCCGATTCACCGTGCATTGCTAAAGGCACAAATGAAAACTTGTGATGAAGCGTGGAGTATTCTACCCAACTAACCTTTAAGATGCTCCTATGCAATGGACATATAAATACGCCGGGCAATTGATGGCTGCGATGCCAATAAGGCTCGCATATCTCACTATCTGCTTTATAGCATTCGCTACAAAATCTTAGCTTCACTGGCAGTTTTATAGAAGAAGCCAGCAATCCCAAGGAGGCATGAACTTCCCCTTGTTTGTTCCCATCTTCCATCAATGATTGTACTTGATGGATTTTATTTTGCTTCATAAAGGAAGTGTAATAGGGAAGTAAAGTATGATCCTTGATGATTTGATCTGTCGTATATTGTCCATTTACTTTATCAGTAAGACACGTTAAGTGACTTGGCAAATCTGCAGTTGCACAAACCGATCTGTTACCGAAAAGGTCTTCGATGGTTTGTCTTTGTGTCTTATTTCCTGATACTACATGGTATCTGGCAATCCCGCTGTATAGCAATTCATCCTTATAAAGAGTCGGAAAATAGGCTAGCAATAGAATCACCCTTTCAGAAAAGATCCTATTGCTAGTTTTCCCTGTTTTACATGTCCCTAGTACTCAAACAATCCATTAAATTATGAGTTTCGATAGCTCATCCTCCGACGGGATGCTTCCTATATCCACTAGCCTTTCATAGATTGTTTCTGTGTCCTTTTCATTGTTTGCCACGGCGTTTCTAAGGTCATCCTCATCCAGCATAATCTGCTGCTTTTTCTTCTTCCGGGATTCACTGTTTCCCTTTTCATGGAGCCCTTCTCTCTTGTTATCACAGTTCTCATCTTCGCTGGTCATTGGACTGAACGTAATATCCTTAATTAGTTGTTTGCGTAAATCAACCATATCCTTCTCAGCCTCATTAGACTGAAGAACCTTATTAGCAACTTCATAAGCCACATCATAAGAAACTCCGAAGTCTATTGCTGTTTTTACAAGTTCAATTAGCTTCTCATCGTCCTGCTCAATTTTTTCATCTCGTAGTATTTTTGTTCTGATCTCTCCTTGAATATTGACCTTCTCATCTGCCATTTGTAAATATTGATCCAACACGTTCCACTTAGGATATAAATCATCTATTGCCTCTAGCGCTCGGGGATCTTTACTTCTCAGAACCTTTAACATAGGCTGAACCAACTGCATGTGCTGTTTGGCAACGTTCTCCAGAAGAGCCCCTGTTAATTTTTCATTATCTATTCCATCCTCGATGGCTTGCCACTGGGCTAACATGTACAACTTAACCGCAATATCTACAATTCCCTGAGAAAGCTCGTACATCTTCTTACTTAAATGAGGTTTTAGAGGTGTTTCAGTAGCAGTCCATTGATATTTCCACAGAGCATGTAAGAAGAAATCCCACTCCTCGCCTTCACTTAGTCTATCCATGATCAGGTCCCCTTGTCCCGTGCTTCTTCTTGCTTGACTGAAGGAACCGGAGAGAAGTTTCATTGCCTTAAATGTCCCTACTAATACCACGGGAACACCAATCGTGTTAATTAATTGAGTGAAGTAATTAAGCATTTTTTCAGCGCCGCCACTCTTAAGAAAACTCAGGAATTGAATTTCATCAATGACTAGCACTCCTAACCCATGTAATGTAGCAATATGAGCCAGTATTGGTATTAACATATCGACGGATGTTCCCTTAGTAGCAAATTTCCGGTAATAATTTGTGCCTAGGATCGAATCTATGGACTGCAAAAAATTAAAGCATAATCCCTTCAATGAACCATCAAAGGGGCAATTCAATTTTAGCCAGACAATTTGTTTACGGATGAATGGTTGTTCTTTATAGGTCAAATGATGAATGACCTGAGGGTATAAGAGTAATGAGCTTTCTACAGCCGTCGTCTTACCTTGTCCACTTACTCCAAGGATTGCAAATCCAGCGGCGGTTGATCTCACCCCTGCAATATTACCTCCTGTTGAATCAAGCCCTCCTTCAAGAACTTCCTTAAACCCTATGTGAAATTGTCTTACGACTGCTGGTGAGAAAGGATTCCTGGCTTTATAACCATGACGAATTAATCTTGAAAGCCTTTGTTCCACCAAGAAATGTGAAGGTAACGGCTCGACATAATCGGATATCTGTTGAACAAGATGTAGCCTCGTCTGCTTGCCTGATTTGCGTTTTCTTTCATCATAATCAGGGTATTTTCTGATTTGTACTGCGACATCTTCTTCTTCAAATATCGGGGGCAAAGCTTCTATGAAAGGATTATTCCTATAGTCAGGAATCTCCTGATCAGAATAGCTTGCCTCCTCTTGTCTGCCCATGAGGCTTGGAGAATACTGATAATAATCAACCTGCTGTTGAGCTTGCTTAACCATGCTTTTTCTCCTCCGTTTCCTTTAATTTTGCGAGGAGACCCAGCTTTGATTTTGGCTTATATGTCTCAAGAGGAATTACATGATTTCTAGCAGTAGCTGGTTCGTCCATCTCCTCATTTGGAGACTTACCCAGCTCATAAGCTTGTGCTTTTCGCAGCCTGTCTCTCTCACCGGCTTTCTTCCCTTTAATATTGGACTTCCGTTCAGACTTTGTTAAGGAATGGTCTTGGGTATCGGCACTCCGCTCCATTGCTTCCTTTCTAATCGCTTCTAACTTCGCACTTAAGGTTACTTCTTCCTGAAGTTCCGTTTCATCATAGTACAAACTTCTTGACAGTGTTTCCTCGTACCGGGTTGACTTGACCTCTTCAAGGCTCATATTTATGAATCGGGAAGACTTGGCCAATAAATCGCACTTTATAAAAGCTCTGCCGTTGTCCGTCTTCACATAGACATGATTCATACATCTTCTGTCATAAGCAATCGGAACTTTCTGTGTTTCCCCTTTAACAAACCACCCCTGACGCGCTAATTCTTCACAACCGTAATACATTCCTTCAAAGTATATTCCCTCCCGATTCACAGTAACTTTTGCCTCGGGCAATACATTCAATCGAACGATATCCGGATGAACATTCTTCAAATAGTGATTATGGGATATCCCCCAATTCCATAAATCCCTTGCAACGGGCTTCACTTTATCCATTGCCTGATCTTTGTCTAAGGGATAGTATTCCATGTAATGATAGTTGTTCCTTTGAAGAATCATTTCGATCATCATTTGAGTAAACTCTTTAAGTGTGAGCTTCGCATCTAAGACGTAATCCGGTCCCCCACGTTTTTTGTATTCTTTCTTTACCGCACCAGGCGTCCATGGTTGAAGCGTCACGTTCAATGTTCGAAATTGCTGTTCTACTATGCCCTTTAGATCAGCGCGATACGGAGGCGCGTTCATTATTTTGATTCCTAACGCTTTGGCAAGTGAATCGGCATTTTTACTCTCCATCTCGCCTCGGTCAGCCATGAAACTTTCTGGCATATGGTGACACGGCCACTCTTCCTCTGTGATCTCCACATCATACTGCCTGCAAAACTCAATCTTATTTTCCACTGTATTTTCAATGGCCATCATGACTCCAAGCCAGGACGGACCCTCAAACCCAACATATAACCCGACGACCATATGGCTGTATACATCAACAACAATGTATACGACAGGCCTACCAACTATAATATTAGGATCAATTGCACTTACTAAATATACATCCGCAACAGTTGCGTCAACCTCGTAGATCTGTCCCGGTCCAGTTGCTTTCCTTGTTTCAGATCCTAGTAAAGGCCTGAAATCACGATTGAATGTAACCTCGCCTTCGCGATCAATTAGCAGTTTGCGCTTCGTATAATACCTTCGGATGTAATATCGCAATTGAGCAATACTTGGTACATCGTGTCCTGGAGGTATTATCGGGATCTCATATTTGCCCTTCTTAGTGGTACCAATCTGATAATATCTCTTCAGCATCTCAATATATGTAAATTTCACGGAGTCCCTTCGATTTATTTTTGAATAAATATCTCTTATAACCTTATCAAATATTTTTCGATGACCCTCATTAATTAAAACTCCTTTTAAGTTGGGATCTACAGAAATGCTGGTATTCCTGGGCCTACCCATCTTTTGAGTTGGATTCTTCTTGTTACCCCTTCCGCCGCATTTTCTGAATCTGGAAGTATAGCATTCATCATCTTCCCTCCAGTCCAGTAATAGCGTAAGTATTTATAGTAAAGGTTTTTCCCTTTACCGGTTCTTTTCATTTCGCTCTTTATGATTTCATACCGCTCTTTTGGATTGTAGATGTTAGGTTCCAGTTCAACAATGTGTTTAATACATTCCCAGGCTTCATCTCTAAGGCGAATTTCTTTTGGAGTTAGAATTTCTTCCGAAACCATAAATCTGGAATACGGATCATGCTCACGCTTAATCATCGTCCCTTCATTAAGCTCTTGTTGAATAGAGGAGATACGCTTAAACCCAGGAACCCCTGTCTTTCTTATAATAGAAATGGTAATGGCGCAATCCTCAGACTGATTTAGCCACAGGATCCTCTCACAATCAACAAGCTTTGATTCCGAATCTCTTTTTTCAAGCAGAGTATTGATAAACAACTCCATTTTATTCCCCTCCAATTTCAATAAAGGTTAAAATGGGCCTTGTGATTTCATTAGGATTGCCCGAGTTAACCACGTATATATCAGCTAATGTATGATCTAATATTTTGATCGTTTTGCCTTCCACTATTAAGTTGGGCTCCAAGACAGACTTTAGCATAACCTCGTTATCTTCTAGAGATGATGAAACGATTACTTTCATGGTCAGCCCTCCAGTTTTGAAAATGATTGGCTTGTATTTCTAATCGTTTTTGTGTAGGAAGGATGCGCCTGCTCATATCAACTTCCCAAAAGCGATTAGCGATCAGATATCGGACAACATTCATGCTGGTCCCCATTGATAAATCCTTCTTTGCATCAAGATCCAAGGTGATTTTAGCCAAGGGCTTGTCTATATTAACAATCCATTCATGTAGTACAGGTTCCAATTCATAAACCAGTTCATTAGTTAGATACGCCACCTCTTCCAAAACCTTGGCCGAATGCAACCATTTCACGTTTTCAACCAAATCGTAATTGATTTGATTTTCTGTAATCAGCCGCCATTCTATATCCAGATCTTTGTGGTAATACTTCTCTATTTGAAGCTTGTCTAATACCCTTCTATTTAATTTTGCCGAGGGCTTTATGGAATGAGCTATATACCTAAATTCTCCGCCTGATCTTACAGTCAATAACATGTCAGTAGTCATTACAATGGGATGCTTGGTCTTCGGATCAATGGGATGTCGGATGCCCAGTTTTTGTGCAATAAATATTGTTTTATCCAAAGGCAACAAAGGGTATTGCTCTCTGATATCAACAACGTCCATTGCCCAATCCATTTGGTAATGATGAGCTAATTCATAATGTTCGGACAAATAATGGTGTAGCCTCCCACTTTTCCATCCCCGAATTCTTGTTACAACCCCGTGGGATGGAACATCATGGATGGTTAACCAAGGCTTATATTCCGCAAAATCCCCCTTACCTCGTCCTTCCTTAATCCACCTTTCAATTGTTGCTGCTGTTGTGCGCCGACGTCTTTTTGGCATAAACAACTCCTCCGTATGTTGTAGATTTATTATTAACATAAATAAAAATAAAATCGATTAATAATTGATTTTGATAATAAACGATTTTAAATCAACTTGTCAATGCCATATAGTCGAGTAATTTACAACTCAAATGCAGTATGTTACCATACAATAAAGTGTTCACTTTACTGTTCAGTTTTGTATTCAGATAAGCAGATTATGGGTAGGGGGATTTATGTTAATATTAGGAGAAAGAATTAAAGCCTCGCGTATTTCTAGAGGGTGGACTCAAGAAGAACTCGCCGGGAAAATCGACACAACGAAACACGTTATTTCTAATTGGGAACGCAACAAAGGTAATCCAGATCCAGAGCAAATTACCGCATTAGCTAATACCTTTGAGGTTTCGGCAGACTATTTGCTTGGGTTAAGCAATTTTCCCGAACCACATTTTCGTGACCCATTCGGGCAAATCACCTTGATACCTACAATTGACTATTCTTTTGTGAAAGGATCTACATGGGATCTCCTTAAATTGCTACGCTCTGGTATTTCACTAACTGTAGATGTTAATGAAATCTCCTCTAAAGATAAGGAACTGATTGCCACAGTCATTGAAGCCATTCTTACCAGAAGCAGCGCAGATGCTTGATGAGACTTAAAAGAGCTGCCTTATTTTTATCAAACTCTTCTGCTCTTCTAAGATAATACCAGCTCATCACCAATCTTCTGATAGATTTAGGACCCTCTTGCAAATATCACATTGCACCTTAATGACTAATCCCAGCCCAGTGGGAACGAAAGTATATGCGAATTTAGCGCCCGAAACGTCGACAGGCTTACATGAATCCCAGTCTTGTATTTTTTGAAGCATCTCTTCTGTAATCTCAAAGATCATCGTTCCATCTCCATTCTTATGTTTCATTTTCACCTCTTGACGGCCATCATAGAAACGGTTTTCTTCGATAGAACCAGTGCAACAAGGAGCTAATGACTAGAGGGAGACGCGATACCTTGTGAACCTTCCTCTAGTCAGAGATGCCTTCCAGTTGTTCAACTCTACTCTCTAAACGCTTCATATAGGTCAACATCGCGTCAAGAGTACGTGGAGTCACAAAACCAGGCACCCCGTTCCTCTCAACTTTAATCATTCTAGTGAATTCCTTGCTCCTGCTTGGCTCTACTGGTCCCCATCTGTGTTTTTTGTACCTCAAAATTTTCTCCAGACAGATTATCCAAATGTCTAATGTCTTCTGCAGCATCATAAGTTTATAATAGTGATCCGGATTGTTTGTGAACGGGTAATTATAGTACTTTTTTTCTCTTTCAATGCTCAGCCTGTATACGTTGATAATTTGTTCGACATCTTCTATTAATTCTTCCATCTTCCCACCTTCTTCTTATCTCGATTTATGATAAACCCATCGATATTTTACATGTTCCTCAATGCTTTAAGTTTCTGCATACTCTGAAAATAAAGCTGAAGCTTAACGTCTGAAGGTCTCTTGGTGCCAACAATTTGATTACATTTTTCCAAGTCTCCATTACTTGCGACTATAAAAATTGCTGACAATTCTTTGTTGAGACGACAATCCTTACCCGCCACTCTTTCTCAAATGCGGCCCTCTCAAACCACTGTTCTCTGATTGCTTTTGAACATGTAAATCTAGCACCCTTGAAAAAAATGCCACTCGCAGTCACTCTCGCACATCCACTTCTAAGCAAATCTTTTTTCATTCCGATAGAACAACTCCTTCACAGATTCTTCTATCAAAATTATATCCTTTATACAATATTTTATTCATATATCTGATTTTAGATATTTAAAAATAGACCTTCACTCTAATCTTAAATATGTACCTTTGATGCAAACTATGCAGGCAATTCCTAAAGCTCATCATCATCCTTCATGAATCCATCTATCTTTCTGCCCATTAAATAAATCGCTAACATTAACGTACCGATACCAATCGCCTCAATTGCTGTTATCCAATTACGAATACTAATCATCCCCACACCAAAACCAAATAACATAGCAATAGTGACTTTTATCAAAATACCCTCAAGTAACCCTGGCTTTTGCTTCATCAAAGCGCCCCCATTCTTCGTTTTGTTTGATTACGTATTGACCGTACTGATTACCATGTTTTATATCAGTGTTGCCAAAAATCGATATCGACTAACTTCACGTTTATATTCGACAAATGCAAAAAAATAAAAACTCCAGCCAAAAAAATCTCGGCTGAAGCCACTTGGTCATTCAATATTACACTAATTCAAGTTCCTTCCATTCCTCATCTGCAATATAACGATACGACTGCAGAGCTACGAAATGTCCGAAAACCTCTTCCGGTTGAACAGGGTTTTCATATAATGAAATAATATTGGGGATAGATAGAAAGGATATATTTGCTATTCTCTTTGTCAAAATCAAAGGATGATCCGTTTATTTTGCCCGTAAATGTGATCATAGATTTTACAGACATCAACTCTGCATTGCCCTGCCCATTAACGTATCAAAGCCAGCGTGAAAATCCACGGCGGCCTTGTAGTTGGAAGTATGAAAGTAAAGTTCCTCGTTGGGTAATCGATTTACCTATCCTCAGCAAAATGGCTATGCTGCTTTTATTCAATTGGATTTTCTCCAAAGACCTCTTCTATCAGGTTACCTTTAAAGGCATCAAGAATCAAATTAGGGTCATTGAAAAAATGTAAGATCATTTGTCCCCAATCTGTTACACTGATTTCACCTTCAACAAGCCATTGTTTTATATGTAAATTCGCGTGAGCATTTATTTGCTGCTTCACCCTTATTTTATAGTTGTCGTTATTATAAAAATTGAACGATCCATCGACGTGAACAAATGTATTTGTCTGAGGGTTAAAGATGGAATGCAAATATCGTGTTCTAAACAGTTCCTGTTCTTCATTCCCATGAATATCCCATAATTCCTCAACCTCAATCCAGTGTTCAGAATCCTTTCGATGAGAGATCCTAAATTGAATTTTCTTCATGGTTTCCGGATTATAAACACAAAAGAATTCGCTGTTTCCGGGGTGAAGAGGGAATTGAATTTCATCGAGATTAATTTCTCTTCCTTGGTACAACTCAGAAAATTCACGCATAAATGGTTTATAATGTTCTTTTGCAAGACTAATTGTTTTGTCTAAGCGGAGGGAAACTGAATTCTTATTTTTCTTTTGTTCAGTAAGAAGATGTATAAGGTAAGGCGGTGTTTTTGCATCTCTTCTCGCTCTATAAAGAGGGTTATAATAATAAAAATCATCTCCAAAAAAGACTCCTTGGTGATTAGCAGAGCTCTTATCATCAAGGAGCACAATGCCGTATTTAGGATCTGCAGCTTCCGGAAGGGCTTCAAGTGGAATAGCAAAGATATCATAGATATCGAGTTCTTTATCTAACAAACTTAACATAACTAGATCGGTAGGTATCTTGGTTTCAACTAGCAAATAAGCAAGGTAGGGCTCGATATCCCAGAGATATTTTGCTAAATCATCCCTAGCTATGTCGTGCAGTTCCATTGACTGCTGAATTTCATCTAAAGCTGGATTAATGATATCCTTATAGCCGGTAGATTTAAGAAAATCCTCCTTCTGGGGCACTTCATAATATGCGATGCCCATCGAGAACATGAAGTATATCGCTTTTTTAATTACAACTTTTTGTTTTATATAATCAAGAAAGTCTTTCAACTCAATCATCCTTTATATCATTAATAAGCACCATTCTTTCATCACTTTAATTAAAAGAGGAGTTTTCTGTCAACAAAAATCCCAAGGGCTGTAATTTGATCTTAATCTTTTTTTTAGTTGCATTATTTCGATTATTTCCTTCTTATCATAATCATCAAGATTTCTAAAAACTTCAATCAACCTTTTCTCGAATTCATCTTCATATGTCGCCCCATCTTCTGTAGCGACACCGGTTAATAGCCAATTTAAGTTCACATTATATTGTGTTCGAATAGATATTAATGTTTCCGCAGATGGATTACTATTTCCCAGCTCAATTTCACTCAGGTTCCCTTGAGAAATTCCTATGCTTTTTGCAAATTGAACTTGGTTTAAATTGTTTTCTTTACGGATACATTTTATTTTATGGCCAATGTCATTCAACATTTTCACCACCAATCATGAAGTATGTATAATGTTTTATTAGCATTTTAAAAGGGAGCCACGAATCAATCCCTCGGGCTCCCTTCTAGATGCTGAAAATCATTCATCTTGCATTTCGGTTCACGACATCTTTTACTGGTTCACAACATTTTTTACTGGTTCATGACATCTTTTACTGGTTCACGACTTTTTTATCATCTGACAAATCAAAACAACATCCTACAACTTTTACTCCACCGTCACGCTCTTCGCCAGGTTGCGCGGCTTATCGACGTCATTGCCGCGAGCCAAGCTCGCGTAATACGCAATGAGTTGCATTGGCACGACCGAGAGCGCTGGAGCAAGCCGCGGCAGCGTCGTCGGCAGGACGAACATGCCGTCAACCGCCTTTTGCACCGCAGTAGCGTTCGCTTCGTCGGTAATCGCATAGACGACCCCGCCGCGCGCCTTTACTTCCTTAATGTTGCTCACCATCTTCTCCACCAGCGCAGACTGGGTAATCAGCGCCACAACCGGTATGCCCTCCTCAATCAGCGCAAGCGTACCGTGCTTCAATTCACCTGCAGCATATGCCTCTGAATGAATGTAGGAGATTTCTTTCAGCTTCAACGAGCCTTCCAAGGCGACCGCATAGTCGAGGCCCCGACCGATAAAGAACATATGGTCGTGCTGCGCCATTTCTTCCGCCACCCGCTTCAGCTCGTCAGCCTGCTCCAAGATGCGTTCCACCTGCTCCGGCAAAGCTTCCATCGCCGCCAGCTGCTCCTGAATCCAAGCCCCTTCCTTTGTGCCTAACGACTCAGCCATGTACAGGCTGAGCAGCATGAACGCAACCAGCTGCGACGTATACGCCTTCGTCGAAGCGACGGCAATCTCCGGGCCTGCCCAGGTGACGATCGTATCATCCGCTTCACGGGCGACCGAGCTGCCGACCACGTTCGTGATGGCCAATACCGTTGCGCCGCATCGCTTTGCTTCCCGGAGCGCCGCGAGCGTGTCCGCCGTCTCACCGGATTGGCTGACGACGATGACGAGCGTCTCTGGCGTAATAATCGGGGACCGATAGCGGTACTCCGACGCGACATCTGTTTCCACCGGAAGACCTGCGCACTGCTCAATGAGCGTCCGTCCGACAAGTCCCGCATGGTAGGCCGTACCGCAAGCGACAATATGCACGTTGCGGATGGCCCGCAATTTCGATGCCGTCACATGCTTCAATTCCGGCAGCTTGATTCCACTGCGTTCTTCCTTGATTCTACCGCGCATCGTGTCGCGATACGCTTTGGGCTGCTCATGAATTTCTTTGAGCATGAAATGGTCGTAACCGCCTTTTTCTGCAGTCAGCGCGTCCCAATCGACAACAATCATTTCCCGAGAAATAAAATTCCCCTCTAGCGTCATCAATTCGACAGCGTCCTTAGTTAGGACCGCCATTTCTCCGTCATTGAGAATGTACACTCGACGCGTATATTGCAAAATAGCCGGTATATCCGATCCAATAAAATTCTCTCCATCACCAATACCGATAACGAGCGGACTGGCGAATCGGACTGCAACCAGCTTCTCCGGTTCATATTCGGTCAGCACGGCCAAGGCAAAGGCTCCGCGCATATGCGACGTTGCCCGCTGTACCGCCTTCACGATGTCTCCATCATATTCTCTCGCAATCAGATGGGAAATCACTTCCGTATCCGTCTCCGACACAAAGGTATACCCGGCCTCGATAAGCTCCTCTTTCAGTTCCATATAGTTCTCGACGATACCGTTATGGACGACAGAGAACTTCATGGCCTCATCCGTGTGCGGATGCGAGTTCACATCCGACGGCTTCCCGTGCGTAGCCCAACGCGTATGACCGATGCCTACTGTTCCTTGCAGCGGTTCATCCTCCAGGCGCGAAGCAAGCACTGCCAAGCGGCCCTGGGCTTTGCTGACCTGCAAGCCTTGTGGCGTAAACACGGCAATGCCTGCGGAATCATAACCCCGATATTCCAGTTTGCTTAATCCGTCCAACAGCACTGCTTGAGAATCCCTTGTTCCGATATATCCGACAATACCACACATAATCCATATACCTCCGTCATGCTGCGTTCTGGACGAACGTGCACACAGAAGTCATGCTGCTGGCCATACAGGCGTATGCATTCAATGATTTATAAGGTTAAAGATAACACCGCAACATCCTGCCCATGGAAAACGTCAAGAGGAGATTACACACTCCGTACGTCTTGCAAGCACAACAGCAATATAGGATAAGGATCCCTTGAACTCTGTGCGCTCCGTCCATCCATGAGGCAGCCCATTTTTTTATATTAAACGTTCATCATATTCACTAATTGATTTCACATTCACCTTCGCAAGCAGGCGTTGTGCGACAAGTCGCCTCGTCGTTTTCCGCTCTGCCATTACGGTGCCGGTGACACACCGGGAGGTCCCCGCCGATAATTTCGAACACCTCCACCTCGTCCACTTGCTGCAGATGTCGAATCTGCCATCCAAGTGCTGGCGCTTTTAACACAGTTCCCGCTTTATTTTACGTCCTGCCTCTATCCTCACTCTCTATTCTGAAATGAAACTTGCACGATTAGACACGTTACTTCACGCAGCGAAATTCAAAAGAAAAATGCTGCACCGAGTCTAGCTCCAATGACACGCCGGCTTCTTGCATGAGCTATGGAAGTTCGACAGTCTTCTCATCGCTCCGTCTCAGAGGAACATGCTTATTATTATATGCATTTCGGTTTTTGTTGGCAATGGGTACACAATAATAGGAAAAAAGCCGCCTTTCTGACAGCATGATAAAACCTCTAACGAGGCCTCTCGAAGATGATCGACCGCGTTTAAAGCCAGGCTTTATCGGCATAAGGAATGTTTGATTTCGCTCTATCGCTTCACAGAACGTAAACATTCCTTAATGGTCAGAAAAGCAGCTTGATTCCTTCGTTTACAATATTAGCTCAATTCCTTCTGCACAACGTCAGCAATGCGCTTTACATATGCTTCGATGACATCTGCATCTGGGCCTTCCGCCATGACGCGAATAAGCGACTCCGTACCGGACGGACGCACAAGAACGCGCCCGTTATCACCGAGCTCCTGCTCCACAGAGGCAATGACTTCTTCAATTACAGCATTGTCTTTGTACTTGCTCTTATCCCCGACACGCACATTGACGAGTACTTGCGGATACTTGCGCATAAGCGACTTCGCTTCACCCAAAGTCTTACCGCTGTTGATTAACGTATCGACAAGCTGGATGCCCGTCAGCATTCCGTCTCCAGTCGTATTATGCTCAAGGAAGATGACATGTCCAGACTGTTCTCCACCAAGATTGTATCCGCCACGTCTCATTTCTTCCATGACATAACGGTCACCGACCGCGGTCTTGGCAGTGTTCAAGTCTAGCTTCTCTGCCGCCTTGAAGAAGCCGATGTTGCTCATCACCGTCGTTACGACTGTATCGCCCTTCAACAGGCCGGTACGTTTCATTTCGTGTCCACAAATGAGCAGAATGAAGTCTCCGTCCACTTCTTCCCCATGCTCATCAATCGCAATCAACCGATCGGCATCGCCATCGAACGCAAGTCCGAGATGCGCCCCTTGACGCACAACCTCTTCCTTCAACTGCTCCGGATGCGTTGATCCACAATCCGCGTTAATATTCAATCCAGTAGGTTCCGCCCCGATAGCAATGACCTCTGCACCGAGTTCCTGGAACAAACGTGGAGCCAGCTCATATGCCGCCCCATTCGCGCAATCAAGCACGATGCGCAGGCCTTCGAAACGGTTCAATACGGTGGATTTCAAGTACTCCACATAGCGCCATTTCGCTTCCGTATCCGTAGTGACAGTACCAAGGCCTTCACCAATTGGACGTGGCAGCTCATCCGTCTCCGCATCCATTAGACGCTCGATTTCAAGCTCCGTCTCATCCAGCAGCTTGAAGCCGTCAGCTCCGAAAAATTTGATGCCGTTGTCTTCTACCGGATTGTGAGAAGCGGAAATCATAACCCCCGCATCCGCGCCCAATACCCGCGTCAAATATGCCACAGCAGGAGTCGAAACGACACCAAGCTGCACGACATCCGCCCCGATAGACAACAGGCCTGCCGTCAAAGATGATTCAAGCATACGTCCGGATACGCGCGTATCCATCCCAATCAGCACCTTCGGCTTGCCTGAAGCTTCGCCGGTCAGCACATATCCGCCGCAGCGGCCAATCTTAAATGCGAGTTCCGCGGTCAATTCTTGATTCGCAATTCCACGTACCCCATCTGTTCCGAAATATTTCCCCATCGTCTTTTCTCCTAACCTCAATTTAATGCGTGTTTTCAAGAAGATCTATTTAGGTGTCCCGATATTTTATGCATTTCGTCATGATGATTGATCATTTTCGGAAATCGAATCAGGAGAGGTGTCGTTCGTCTCCGTCGAAGTTCCTGCGTCCTCCTGTACGGCCGGCTTATGCTCCTCTTGTCCCGTCTCACTCTGGCTTCCCTCTGAATTGCCGGCATCCCCTCCCGCGGGAGGGGTCGGTTTCGTATCGGGCTCTGTCGTTACGGGCGTACTATGATCCTGGATTATAATCGTCACCGTAAGCGGTATATTGTCCGCACGTCGAACAAATCTTGGAAGATTGACTTGAAGATTCACCGTATGCTTGCCCGGAGGCAAATCATTTACGTTCGCAATTAATTGAATATCTCCGGCCTTCAGTTCATCAACTAGGCTCGGTGCGCCGACAACTGTGACATCCATCTTGCGGGTAGCCGGTTCCGCAACCGTCGTCTCTAGCCGGTCATTCTCCCCTGTTAATATGATAGGCACTCCGGAAATTACTCTTTGCTTCACGCTCGAAATTTGTAAGTCGACGGTAATATCACTCGGTTCTATTTTCTCAATGTTCGACGGAGGCGTCAATCTCACATTTAATTTATATACACCCTCGGCCTTAATCTGACGCAGATCGACCTGTACACCATCGAAGAATTCAAATTGATCCAGCGCTTCCTGTGGACCGTATAACGTAATCTGGTTCACATCAGGCGTAAGGGTCGATACGGCCAAGCCATCCGGCAATTGACCCGTCAAATTCACCTGCAGTGGCACGCTCTTGAACGGCTTCGTGATCGGTATTTCGACCTCTACCACGGAAGGCGTCATAACCGCGTCCTGAATCTCCTGACCTTTGGAATTATATGCAGTCAGCTTGACCCGCTTCAACATAACGGACTCATTTGCCTTATCAATGTTGACCATAGCCGTCACCGATTTCACTTCAGCCATACGGGATGCAGGAAGCGTCACATGCACCCGGTTCGACGGGCTGACAATTGGCGTTCCGGCTTTGTAGCCTGCTGCCGCTATGCCTTCCGTCTTCACCCGCACTTCAAATTCCTTCGTCTGCACATCCTCCAGATCGACCGTTACGCTCGACGGCAGCATGGAGACAAGCTCGATTCCTTGAGGGAATTCATGGTGAAGCGGAATGACATGTCTCCCTGTACCATACCCGGTCAAATCCAAAGTCACTTTATAATCTTCCGGCAAAGCGGCCGCAATGGTCGTTCGTTTCCCGCGAACTTGAATGCGCACCGTTTCTGGCTTCATTGATTTAATGACCTGCTGCTGCGTATCCAGTCCTATCGTCCGTACCTGAACGCTGTCAATCCATCGTGACTCCATCAACGGTGGCGTCGTTACAGCCGTAGAATCATCCTTATGTACTACGGCGAAGAGCAAAATACCCAGTACTAGCGCTATCACCTTCGCTGCATTGTTATTCATTAGCCACTTATCCATGATGCTCACCTTTTCGCTTCCAGAACAACCGGCGTTCTTTCTTCGTCTTTGGCTTCAATTCCTCGAATAGCTTGGAAATAAGCGATTCCTCTTTAATGTCTCGTACTACTTGTCCATTCATCGCTAAAGACACCTGCCCGGTCTCCTCCGAGACGACGACAGAAATAGCATCGCATACCTCGCTAATCCCGATGGCAGCGCGGTGTCGTGTTCCCAGTTCCTTGCTGATAAAAGGATTCTCCGACAATGGCAAATAACAGGCGGCTGCTGCGATATGACCTCCGCGTACAATAACCGCCCCATCATGCAGCGGGGTGTTCGGGACAAATAGGTTAATCAGTAGCTCCGAGCTAATGCGCGATTCCATCGCAATGCCCGATTCGGTATATTCATTAAGTCCCGTCGTGCGCTCGAATACGATCAGCGCTCCGATTTTTCGACGCGACATATAATTAACGGATTTAATTAACTCGCCGATGACTCTTGCGGTTTCATCCTCTTCTGCAATCAGACGGCCGCCGAAGAACTTGCCTCGGCCTAATTGTTCCAATGCCCGCCGCAGCTCAGGTTGAAAAATAATGACAACCGCAAGCACACCGAACGTAAACATCTGATTCATCAACCATTTCAACGTATACAAATCAAACCACGTACTAATGGCCCATGTGATGACGAGGATAAAAACCCCTTTCAGCAACTGTACGGCACGGGTTCCGCGGATGAGAACGAGTAACTTATAAATAATGAAGCTGACGATTAGAATATCGATAATATCTTTAATCGTGTCTTTCCACGTCATATCCGTAAAATAATTCATGCAGGTACCCCCGGCAATTCCCTGATAAGATCCTGATAAGAACATCTTTCTCTCTACGTACTAACTATATACTTTTCGATGAGTTGACGCAAAACTCCTTTTCATATGAGAAAACCTCTATCGAGGCCTCTCGAAGATGAGCGGCCGCGTTTAGAGGTAGGTTTTATCGCCATACGAAATGTTTGATTGCGCTTTATCTCTTCACAAAACTTAAACATTCCTTAATGGTAAAAAAACTCTCCTACATTTATCGCAGGAGAGTTGTGGTACGATACGAATGATTTGCACACTCGCCCGGTTATGGCAATGAAGGCCCTGAACCGAACAGATTCGTAATCTGGTACCAAATCCAGCCTAATGCTTCGTCGATTTGATGAACCGAGCCCGAAATGTTCGCCGTAGATGCTTGGAACACTTTGCCGTCAATGACCGTTACATCACCCTGTACTTGACCATATACCTCGGCCATTCCATTGTGAATCGTCAAATCACCGGCAACCACTTTGTCTGAGGGAACAATAACTTTGTTATTCTCGATAACAACACCGTCCAAGTGTGCTCCTTTGACCATAAGCTGTTTATCTGCATTCCACATGCTAAGCGCACTTGTCATCATGACCAATACAAAGACGGCTGCGACTGTGATAGCCGGGTGTCGCTTCACCCACACCAATAAAGCACTTTGCTGCCTTGGCTTCGGAATGACACTCATAATTCGATCGGTTAAATCATCCGATGTCGGCTGCAAACGATGATTGAATCCGTACAGCAGGCGGTCCGCCTCTTCTAATTGACGAAAACGCTCACGGCAAGCCGGGCATTCAAGCATATGCGCTTTGAGTTCTTTCGCACATTCTCGGTCCAAATCGTCATCTAGTAAGTCGTGCATTAATGAGACGGCTTGTTTGCAATCCATTTGAGCCAATCCTTTCATGGAGTTTCCAAATAGAAACGGCTGTACCACCGTTAATTGCAAGGGCGGAATGTATGTGCAGGATGAAGCTCGTTCATCCAAAGTAACCCGCATGCTCCGCTCTTGTCCGGTTCCATGCGTAGGACGCACGTTATGCCGGTTTGATATACGATACGACTTGAGATCAAAATAGTTTCAAACTTTTAACCTGCTATTATTTGTCAGATTTTCCGTTCGAGCTTTTTGCGGAGAAATTCACGTCCCCGATGGACCCTCGTCTTAATCGTCGTGACAGGCATATCCAGCACGTCGCTAATCTCTTGCAAGGACATATCCTGCAAGTAGCGAAGTATCATCACCGTCTTATACTTGGCTGGCAGACTGTTAATAGCCTCATGCACCATACGCTGTGTTTCGCTCACAATCAAATACGACTCCGGTGTCCGGTCGTCGCTCGGAATCATCGCGTAGCCGTCAATGCCTTCTTGTTCAGTCATCTCCGCATCCAAAGAATAGCTTGGCTTACGCTTGCGCAGACGGTCGATGCATAAGTTCGTCCCGATACGATATATCCAGGTCGAGAACTTCTGATTATCATCATACCGATCCAGATTGCGGTATACTCGCAAAAAGGTATCTTGAACTACGTCTTCCGCTTCATGCCGATTGCTCAGCATGCGGTAGGCGAGGTGAAATATTTTATCTTTATATAGTTCGACAATCTCGGCAAACGCCCGCGTATCCCCTTTTCGAGCCAATCTCACGAGCCGTTTTTCTAACGTATCCAACGGTCTCCCTCCATCCTCACTGCTCGTTACGCCGATGTCTTCTACAATCATTGAGGTACAATGACAATGCCGGACATCGTAAGCAGGAATCCGAACCTTGGAGCACCGTCATCTGTACTCATCCCATCCACTTCTGCTCGGTTCCTGGTCATCGCTGCACCAGTCGTTCCTATGCATAAACACAGGAAAAGTCGAGCCTTGATTGCTCAAGACTCGACTGCATCGTCGCTACTTCGTGCTCCAGTCGAATCGATGATTAGCCACTGCACATGCCCGTCATCATCAACCCGTGTTTCGAAGTCCTGCTGCAATGCCGTTAATTGTCAATAACACTTCCCGCAGCAAAATCGGATCGTCTTCCTCAGCTTCACGCAATTCACGCAGTTCGGCCAGCAGTTGAACTTGCATATAGCTCAGCGGGTCCACATACGGGTTGCGCAAGCGAATCGACTCCTGAATGACGGGAACGTTATCTAGAATTTCTTCTTGTCCGGTGATTTGCAGAATCAAATCAGTCGTTAATTTATGTTCTTCTTCAATTGCTGTAAAGATACGCTCCCGGATCGTTTCATCTTTAATCATATTGGCATATTCTTTCGCAATGACCAAGTCTGCCTTGGCGAGCGCCATTTGCAAGCTGTCGATCATTGACTGGAAGAAGGAATAATGTTGGTACATGTCCCGCATAATCTCCATATTCTCTTCTTTGCCTTGATAAAAACTTTGCAATCCAGTCCCTGCCGCATACCATGCCGGAAGGAGATAACGGCTCTGCGTCCACGCAAACACCCATGGAATAGCACGCAAATCTTCGAAACGATCGCTGTTCTTCCGCTTCGATGGTCTGGAACCAATGTTTAGCTCCCCAACTTCAGGAAGCGGCGTCGATTCTTTGAAGTAAGTCAGGAAGCCCGGATCGCGGAAAATTAAATCCTGATACTTTGTCAAAGAAGCTTGCGAGATATTCTCCATTAGTTCTTTCCATTTGGACTCATACAAATCCGAATGCGGCGTACGTGCCAGCATAGCCGCTTGAATGAGCGCAGAGGTAGCTTGCTCCAAGCTGCGGTAAGCAATGCCCTGCATCGAATACCGCGAGGACAATACTTCCCCTTGCTCCGTTATCTTAATGCCACCGCCAATCGTATGAGGCGGTTGAGCCATAATACTTCGGTTGAGCGGCATTCCTCCGCGTCCTAAGGCACCTCCGCGACCATGGAAGAACTTGAGCTTCACATCATAGTTCTGAGCCATTGCGGTTAATTCCTTAAGCGCTACGCGCAGCTCCCAGTTCGCGGTGAACGCGCCGCCATCCTTGTTGCTATCTGAATAACCTAGCATAATTTCCTGCATGTCATTCATGGCGCTGACGGCACTGCGATAAATCGGAAGATCGAACAACGTCTTCATAATGCCAGGCGCATCATGCAAATCCTCAATGGTCTCAAAGAGAGGCACCGCTTGAAGTGTGCAATGGATAGCGCCGTTCGCCTCTTGACGGAACAAGCCGACTTCTTTCGCCAACAGCATGACTTCAAGGACATCGCTTGCCGCTTCCGCCATACTGATAAGGTAGCTCGTGATGCACTTGACCCCGAATTCCTTCTGTGCCTCATAAATCGTAACATATACGTTCAGGCACTCCGTCGTGGAATCGCTATATTGAATATAAGGCGAAATCAGAGGACGCGGGTCGTTCAGCAAACGGTTCAGCAGTTCAATCTTGTCTTCTTCGCTTAGTTGGCTGTAGTCCTCGACAATATTCATATTCGCCAATATTTCCGTCATTGCATTCTCATGTTCCTTGCTATGCTGACGGACATCGAGCGTTGCCATATGGAAGCCGAACAGCTCCACTTGGCGAATCAGTTTACTCACATTTGTATCAGCTACATAATCTGCAAAATGGTGACGCAAGCTGCGGTCAATAATTTTCAAATCTTCCACAAATTCCATCGGCATACGGTAACGCTGCAAGGTGTCTTTCGTGGACTCGTCGGAGATGTTATTCAACTTCTCCAACATATAGGTCAACTTGATACGATATGGTTCTTTTTCATTGTTCCAGAATGGAACGTATTTCAACGTTACGTTCTCCCGATCCTTCGCAATCGAGCTTAACAGCTCATCAGATACTTGAACGATGCTTGTGCTAAAGCTTAATGTGCGGAACAATTCTCTTAATCGTTCTTCATATTTGCGAATGGCCAGGCCGCGGTGCATCGTTAATGTCTCCCATGTGACGGAAGACGTAACCGATGGGTTGCCGTCCCGGTCCCCGCCAATCCATGAACCGAATCGGAGGTAAGTCGGAACGTGCCATGCTTGGGTTGGATAATATTTATCAAGGCAACGCTCTAGCTCTTGATACACGTCAGGTAGAACATTGAACAATGTTTCATGAAAATAGTACAGACCGTTGCGTACTTCATCCAATACGGTAGGTTTACGATCGCGCAATTCATCCGTCTGCCACAGCGTAATGACTTCATTGAGCAGCTTATCGCGCAATTGCTCCCGTTCACGGTAGGTGAGTGTCGGATTATCTAATAGCATGACGTCTTCGGCGATGCGTTTGTGAATATCGAGAATCGCACGACGCATCGCTTCAGTCGGATGAGCCGTAATGACGAGTTCCAAAGAAATGCTTTCAAGAATTTCTTGCAACTCATTTTCCGAAACTTTCCGCTCTTTCAACTCCAGAATGACACCCTCAATGGAGCCCGGCTGTACCGTCTCCCCGGCAGAGCGCTCGTAATCACGTTTGCGTCGAATCCGATGATTCTGTTCCGCAATGTTTACCAGCTGAAAATAGATAGCGAATGCACGAATCACTTGATGTCGAATTTCAGGGTTCAACGTATTGATCAGCTTTTTGAACTCTTCGTATAATTCAGGCAAAAATAAAGCACGTAATGATTTGCTTAATTCCCGAATTTTCTCCACAATGTTCAGCAGTTCATGACCGCCTTGATGGACGAGTACTTCGCCAAGGATATTTCCCAGAAAACGAACGTCCCGCCGCAACAAGTTATTTGAATTGGTTTTGTTTGCGGTTAACGTATGGTCAGTCATTCGTCTCCCCCTATCTCTGCATATTCAGTTCGCACTGAATTGGGCTTTCCTAACATCATACTACAAAATCAGACTAAAATCTTTACTTTTACATGAAAAAATCGTACATTCGTTCTGTATCCCCTTACATTAGTTCGGATTTACATATACAAAAAAAGACCTTTCAGTGAAGGTCTTTATGTACGTTATGGCATGTTTATGCATTTTAATCTGAATGGAGCGGGTGATGGGAATACTCAACACCTCTGATTCAGAGCGAGTCTTCGACTCGTCTTAGAGGAAGTGTTGACGCGCGTCCTACTCTGCATTGCTGCGAAGATGTCACGGACGGTCGAACCCATGGTTCGCTTCCGGCTAAAGATGTGTATGGAGCGGGTGATGGGAATCGAACCCACGCTACCAGCTTGGAAGGCTGGAGTTCTACCATTGAACTACACCCGCGTATGAATGGTCGGGACGACACGATTTGAACATGCGACCCCTTGGTCCCAAACCAAGTGCTCTACCAAGCTGAGCTACGTCCCGATCGCTTTATTTAAAAAATGGCGCGCCCTGAGAGATTCGAACTCCCGGCCTTTTGATTCGTAGTCAAACGCTCTATCCAGCTGAGCTAAGGGCGCATATTTCTGGAGCGGACAACGGGATTCGAACCCGCGACCCTTGCCTTGGCAAGGCGATACTCTACCACTGAGCTATGTCCGCATTTCCGTAACATAAACATATTACCACATTGTTCGATACATTTCAACATTTTCTTTACACAAGCTTTACTGCCAGGAGATGCCCCTCCGCTTCCCGTTAGGACCCCGCCTCAAAAGATAGGTTTCTATTGGCTAATGCTGTCCCCTTTCATTTTCCCTACTGCTAAAAAGCTAACTCAGAATGGGAACGTTTTTCCATGTGATGAATATAAGAACTACCACGACCACTTCTCGCATCTGGTGATGAATCCTTAGTTTCAGACACATCAACCGCAGCTTGACCAAGTTGATGTACCTCACACCTTAACGGCCCGCAACAACCTCTAATATAGCTTCTGAACTAACGGGATAGCGGCTTAATGTGCTGCAAAAGTGTACAGTTACCGACACGTCACTTCTGATTCCACTTATTCTTTTTCTCAAGAATATAATCGTCATGGTACATGGCATGCATCATGCTTCTGCCGATTCTGAACCAAAGGAATAGTGAAGCTAAGCACTTAATTGGAAATGCTACGGGTCATAACAAGCTAAACATCCCGTCGCTTGCTCTCGTGTGCCACCAATATCGGCATCTCTCATAGCGATCCCGGACGCGCGCCCTACTTTTCTTATCCATCGATGTCTTCACGGACGGCCGAATCTCTCGTTGGTTCTCTCCCCCACATCCGCACCACATCAAAAAAACCACCTATTAGGTGGTTATCTTGTTAATTATGGAGCGGGTGATGGGAATCGAACCCACGCTACCAGCTTGGAAGGCTGGAGTTCTACCATTGAACTACACCCGCGTATAAATGGTCGGGACGACACGATTTGAACATGCGACCCCTTGGTCCCAAACCAAGTGCTCTACCAAGCTGAGCTACGTCCCGATCGCTTATTTAAAAATGGCACGCCCTGAGAGATTCGAACTCCCGGCCTTTTGATTCGTAGTCAAACGCTCTATCCAGCTGAGCTAAGGGCGCATATTCTGGAGCGGACAACGGGATTCGAACCCGCGACCCTCGCCTTGGCAAGGCGATACTCTACCACTGAGCTATGTCCGCGCATATCGCTGCAATCACGTTTTTAGAAGCGACAAGTATTAATATATCATAATACCGAATCAATTGCAACACTTTATTCCGTACTTCTTAATGACATTAAATGCCTTGTCAAATAATTCTTTCGCTCATCTTATGCAATAGTGCACAATTAATTAAATCCAAACAAAGAAGCGACAAGTAATAATATATCACAATATCGAGTGAAATGCAACACATTTTATTTATTAGTTCATTTTGGCACAAATATGTTGTTTAAATATCTCTTCTCGTTCTTCTTCCGTCACATGTGGACACGTTGTGCAATTCATCTGGCGAGGAACCCGGAATTTAAGACAGCACACTTCGTGTACACGCACTTGTTCCGCTGTCCGTAGCGGATGTTCCTTTATTTCGTAGCGAAACGCCAGCGGATTGGCTGCTAAATTGCCGTATAAGGCGCCAGGCTCCTCTTGCACCACCACGTTCTATCTGACTCCATTAGACGCTTCTAAAGGTCGTTCTTTGCCTCACTAGCCTACTTATCATACTAACTTATCAGCAGGTTCGACACGTTCCCCCATAACGCTGTTCCCACTTCATACACCGAGACTACCTGTACGTTAGATAATGTGGATACTTTGTGTATATGAAAAGCAGTTGCGACTTTTATCCACAATTGATTGCAAGTGGACTCAAATTAAGGCCGCTGCTCCAACGCCACTTTAAGGCCAAATCCAATCAGCACTACTCCTGTTACTCGTTCAATTGTTTTATGGACGGAGGGCTTCTGCAGCCAACTGCGAAACGCATGAATAAAATAGACGAATATGAGCAACCACACAATTAATAAAAAGGCATAAATAAGTCCCATGGTCAGGTACTGAGTAAAGGAAGCACTGTCCGCACGAACGAATTGAGGCAAAAAGGTAAGAAAAAACAAAGCGACTTTCGGATTTAGTACATTCGTCAATACGCCTTGGGAAAAACACTTTATAACCGAGCTTCCGTCCACTGGAACGTCTGCATCTTCCACAGAAGGCTGTGCAGCTTTTCCCGAGCTTGAGCCCTTTGATAGGAGTGAACTGATGCCTAAGTATATCAAGTAAACAGCCCCGGCCCATTTAACCGTCTCATACAACACCGCGGATTGAGCCAACAATACGGACAACCCCAAAGCTGCTGCACAGGTATGAATAATAATGCCGGCGGCGGTCCCTGCCGCGGTTGCGATTCCCTCGCGCTTCCCGTGAACAATCGTGCTTTTCGTGACCAATGCTGTATCAGCACCCGGCGTTAAAATAAGAGCGACAGACATCATTAAAAACATGGTGAATTGTTCCAATAGCGAAACCTCCCTAAACGAATAAAACAACTGAGACGGATTGCTTAAAGGACTCTGTCAGCAATATGCCAATAAAGTCCTTAATTGATTCCTTTTCAATATTATCTTTTAGATACTACCACATATTCCCTTGAAATTGTTATAGCTCAATATTACCATTGCCATTACTCAGTTACAATTACTCCTTAGGCGTTTATCATCTCAGAAAAGCAAAAAAACCTTGTATCCCAAAGGGTTTAATGATAATGGTGCGCGTGGAGGGACTTGAACCCCCACGTCGTTAAACGCTAGATCCTAAGTCTAGGAGATGTGTTTCACTCGTTTTGCCTAAGTCTTGAATACATAAGGGTTTGTCGGTCATCCACAGGGTTTTGTTTCCCTCTGTTTTACCCTGTTCGTTAACAAGTCCGTTAACAAATCCGTTAGCATGGTTAGCAACTCATTACGTCAGTTAAATCGTGTTTCTTCCTATTATAATGTATGTTACAAACTTGTACCTAATTAATGCCAACAAGTAAAGCCTCGAATAGTTCGGGTCTTCGTCACAGATGGGACTCATGTACAAAACAATTTGATGGTTATATATGGTATATTAGGGATGTACACCATTACTATACATTTCCAAGGAGGTTACTATGAAAAAATCGTTAGTCGTCATTTCAACAGTGCTGATGTTATCAACATTTACCGGTTTTGCTTCTGCTGCGCCTGATTCAACTAGAATTGCACCAACTCAATCAGAAACTCTTTCAATCGAAACCAACTACGAAGAAGGAGATGTTCATCACGTTGGGTACGATTCCTTCCAGAGCTCATTTACTGCAAACATCCATGCTGGAAGATTTATGGACCTTTATGTAAAAAACGATGGTCCAGGAACAGTGTACATGACGTTAATGAAAGATGGAAGAACTTATGCGGCAGACATTCCGATACCTTCAGGCCAACAAAAAATAGAGACAGTTGGGGTCTTTGGCGGCATTATTAATGAAAAATGGGAAGTATCCATTAATTCTAAAGATGGCCATAATATGGACTTCCAGTTTAAGATAAGACAATATAGAAACAAATGATCAAAAAAAAGCCTCGGACTAATTGATATTATCCCCTTTAAGTAGACAGTGTGTAAAAAGCCCACTATGGTTTACTTGGAGGGGATTTTTCATGGGCGAAATGATGCTATATAAGTTGAACGAAAGAAGATAGCATTCAAAGTAGAACGCATAGGCCAGCCACGAGGATCTTCTGGAAGAAAAGTTTCAGCCGTATAGTGTTCGTCTTCTTGGCAAACGATTCGTCCCGTCTCATAGTCAACCGTCGCGAGTAGCTTGACCCCGCGATGCTTGCCCGTGGTTGGAATGATTTGTTGCTTCCCGCGAAGAAACCAACGACCTTCTCAATTGAGACACAATTATGAAAAGATTATCAAATCGTGTGGGCTACCGTACATTTGTTTCCACGATCTGCGCCACTCATTTGCAACAAACCTATGGGAACTTGGATTCGACCTCAAGGACATCCAGGAACTCCTTGGTCACTCAAGCGTAGCAATAACCAGTGACATATATACGCACATGCGAGAAGAGAAGAAGAAGTCAGTAATGGAACGGTACAGCGAAGCATTAAACAAGTCAAAGGAATAATACAAAACCTGTGGATAACTACATGTCGGTTAGCAAGCCTGTTAGCAGCATGGGGGGAGTTAGATAAAATAAACTTCCCTTAGAAAAACAAAAAACCCTTGTATCCCAAGGGTTTAATGATAATGGTGCGCGTGGAGGGACTTGAACCCCCACGTCGTTAAACGCTAGATCCTAAGTCTAGTGCGTCTGCCAATTCCGCCACACGCGCACAATTAACTGGTGAGCCATGAAGGACTCGAACCTTCGACACCCTGATTAAAAGTCAGGTGCTCTACCAACTGAGCTAATGGCTCTTATAAATGGCTGGGGATATAGGATTCGAACCTATGGATGACGGAGTCAAAGTCCGTTGCCTTACCGCTTGGCTAATCCCCACTATAAATTGTAAATGGTGCCGGCGATAGGAGTCGAACCCACGACCTACTGATTACAAGTCAGCCGCTCTACCAACTGAGCTACACCGGCATGTTATGGTGGACGCTGACGGGATCGAACCGCCGACCCTCTGCTTGTAAGGCAGATGCTCTCCCAGCTGAGCTAAGCGTCCAAAATGGTGACCCGTAGGGGATTCGAACCCCTGTTACCTCCGTGAAAGGGAGGTGTCTTAACCCCTTGACCAACGGGCCTTAGTCATAATACATAATAATTGCTTCTGTGCAAGTAAGTAGTGGAGCTCTCAACCGGGATCGAACCGGTGACCTCATCCTTACCATGGATGCACTCTACCGACTGAGCTATGAGAGCAAAAGTGGCTCCCCGAACAGGACTCGAACCTGTGACAACTCGGTTAACAGCCGAGTGCTCTACCAACTGAGCTATCAGGGAATATTGTGGACTCTCACAGGACCCGCCTGAAGAGTCCTAACAATCTGCTTGGCAACGTCCTACTCTCCCGGGACCCTGCGGTCCAAGTACCATCGGCGCTGGAGGGCTTAACGGTCGTGTTCGGGATGGGTACGCGTGGAACCCCTCCGCTATCGCCACCAAACAGATTTACAAGGTTTTGCACCTTGAAAACTGAACGCGAAAGTTTCATTTGCTTCGAATCATATTGCTTAGGATAAGCCCTCGACCGATTAGTATTCGTCAGCTCCACACATTGCTGTGCTTCCACCCCGAACCTATCTACCTCGTCGTCTTCAAGGGGTCTTACTAAATTGGGAA